>JAUMAI010000644.1:0-2078 GCA_032116775.1 Pirellula sp.
ACTGCCGAGGAAGCGGAGCGTTTAGTGCGAGAAGTATTGCTACCGAAGCAAAACGAAGATGGCGGCTGGACACCCGAAGGAGAGGAAGGAGGCGGCGGTAGAATTTATGCTACGAGTATGGCGATTCTGAGTCTCAGCGTTCGCTTCCATTACCTACCCATTTATCAACGCTAAATTAAAACAGCGTATAAATGAATGGTGCTGCAGCGGTACCGGAGAGCAACAGCAGTAATCCAACCAGCAGCAGCATAATCACAATCGGTGCAAGCCACCATTTCTTGTTAGTCTTCAGAAACCCCCATAGCTCACCGATCAGCGACGTATCGCTTTCGCTTTCAGCAATTTTCGAAAAGTCGGGTTTCTGTGGATCTGACATATTACTTAGACCGGATTAGTAAATAGTTTTTTAGTCATAATTATAGCGTTGCTGCGTCTATATCAATCACCGAAGATTTCTGTTTGGGAAGTCTTAAACGTTTTCTCTAATACTGCCGTAGATACCTTCTTAGATCTTCGGTTGCCGGCTTATCCTGCCAATAACTTTGCTGTGGTGAATTTTTCAGGTTCAGCGGGTCATGACCACAACAACGCAAGATGAAGCCGATCGGCATGAATAGGCCGAAGTAAATGCAGGCCAGGACGAGATGCGATACTAACCAGCCTACAGGAAAAGCGGCAATCATCCAACCGACATAAATGGGCTTGAGCCATTGAGGTTTTAGTAAAGCACACATTCCACCCAGCAGTGCGATAATAGCAATGGCTATCGCTAAGACGAGGTGATCGCGATTTCGGCCTTGGTAAATGGCCAGTAGCGTGAAGGCGCACCACCATAGTTGTCCGAAGTGCCTAAGCATTCGGTTGTCGGGCTGGAGGTTGATATCAGAAAATCGCATGGTCATCCTCTTAATCAAGTTCAAAGTTGGCTAGATGCTGTGCATGTTCTTGATTGGAAAGTGATTTCGGCTGTTCGTTTTTCAGAATAACATATTCACCCAACACCAGAGCATCCATCTCCGTTGCCATGAAGCAGCGGTATGCATCTTGTGGTGTGCATACGATTGGCTCGCCCCGTACATTGAAGCTTGTGTTGACCAGTACCGGGCAACCGCTCTGTTGATGAAAGGTACTCAGTAATCGATAGAGTCGCGGATTACGTTGCGAATCAACAGTCTGTAATCTGGCAGAATGATCGACATGCGTAACGGCAGGAATGGTTGACCGAGCGATATTCACTCTTTCGCAGAGATCGATCGATTGTCTCATCACCGACTGTTGAGTTGAGGAAAGGCTTAATCGCTGGGTTGGATTCACCTCAGCGACAAGCAACATGTAGGGGCTTTCATGCTCAGGTGAAATTTGAAACCATTGCGAGGCTTCTTCGCGAAGAACAATGGGAGCGAAAGGGCGAAAGCTTTCGCGATATTTGATTTTCAAATTCATGATCGATTGCATTTTAGGGGATCGCGGATCACCGAGGATACTGCGACTTCCTAAGGCACGAGGCCCATATTCCATACGTCCCTGAAACCATCCTACTACTTTCTCATTTAGCAATAAGTTCGTTACGCGATGGAGTAAAGCTTCTTCATGGTCGTAGTGGTGATGGGGAATCTTCTCAGCTGTGAGAAATGAGGCAATCTCTGCCGAATTGTATGCAGGACCGAGTAAGCTTCCACGTTGACTATCCCCCTGTCCTTCTACGTAACGCGGCTGTGACAATAGTTGATGCCAGGTGAATAAAGCGGCCCCTAACGCACCACCGGCATCGCCCGATGCGGGTTGAATCCAGATATCTTCAAAAGGTCCCTGCCGAAGAAGCTTCCCATTAGCAACACAATTTAACGCCACGCCGCCAGCTAATACTAAATGTTTCAAGCCAGTACTACGGTGAATATGCTGCGCGATGGCTAGGACGATCCGTTCGGTGACCTCTTGCACACTGGCCGCCAAGTCCATGTGACATTGTTCTAATCTCGATTCAGGTTGGCGAGCCTCGAAACCAATCAAGCGACTAAAGGCTGAGTTGGTCATCGTTAAGCCTTGGCAGTAGTTGAAATATCGCATGTTCATGCGAA
>JAUMAI010000644.1:2175-5057 GCA_032116775.1 Pirellula sp.
CCATAAGTTTATATTCACCACTATTAACCTTGAATCCGCAATGGTAGGTAACGGCCGAATAGAGTAAGCCGAGTGAATGCGGAAAGGTAAGCTGTTGTTTTAAACTTATACTTTGTTTGCGACCTATGCCCCATGATGTTGTACACCATTCACCCACGCCGTCTAACGTGAGAATTGCAGCCTCTTCGAATGGGCTCGGGAAAAAAGCACTAGCCGCATGACTTTCGTGATGCTCGGTAAAAATGAGCTTGGCTTTACTGGCTTCGGGAAGAGAACGGTGAATTGTTTTTTTGAGGTAGAGTTTTTCCTTGAGCCAAACCGGCATAGCCTGAGCAAAACTGCGAAATCCTCGAGGAGCAAAAGCTAGGTAGGTTTCGAGGAGTCTTTCGAATTTGACTAGTGGCTTTTCATAATAGGCGATGTAATCGAGATCGCTGGCCGCTAATCCCGCCTCGCGCAAGCAATACTCGGCCGCATGTTGAGGAAAAGTTTCATCGTGTTTGCGACGGGTAAATCGTTCTTCCTGAGCGGCTGCCACGATCTTTCCATCAACGACCAAAGCGGCTGCGCTGTCATGATAAAAAGCGGAAATGCCAAGGATTGCGGTCATGAGAGAAAAATCAAGAACTATGGAAAACGTAGTGGATACTCACCCTCTATCGTAGCATAAAACTTCGGCGGAAGGTGGCTGTGCATAACTAGTCGAAGCTGGTAGCGATGATCAGCCGCCAGTGTTAGCTGCGGTCGGTAGGTGGAAGCCGCGACTAACGTCGTCGGCTGATGGGGTATAGCAAAAAGATTGCCGAATTCAGAAAGCAGGTCGTCTCACTATTCCTGACCGTACCACAATTCGAGCTCAGCCGCTGAAGGGTCATTTCCCCATTGTCGGAGCAGTTGAGCTCCTGCATAACCAATGGGATCGTTAGGTGTTGGGTGATAAAGCAGACGCGGAGAGGAGCCACGAATAATAATCTGCAGTTCTTTGGCACCGACCACATACTCGGTGACATCGAATGCATCCGTGATCTCATTTTCTTGAGTGTCACTACTGAACTCGGCGAGTAAGATTTCCTTATTGTTGGTGTTACTTGAACTCAGCGACAAGTAAAGATGTGCATCCGGATCAAACTCGTAAAAACAGTGGAGGCTCAAGGTTAATAATACCAGCCGCAAGGGACGATCTTGTGGTATCGGAAAACGCAACAGCACAGTCGCCTCTTTGACGGGATCGCGAGGGCAATAATAAAGTGTATCTATACCATTAGCCGCTTTTTCGCGAACCAGAACAGCATCTTCCACCTTTTCCAGATAAGGTGGCGACTCATCCCAAATAGTGAGAGTCAGCTTTTCATCTGCAATCTTGGGACGTTGCAGTGGAACCACAATCTTCGACTTAATGCTTTGTGGAGGAAGGCTCAAATGGCCCAGCCAGCCACTTAAGCATACAAGTACCAAGAATGAAAATCCTTCGAAATGGAAAACCTTCGGTAGTTGCATGATTAAAACTCCGAGGTCCATATAAGCGTGTCCGTAATATCGAAAGAGCCATCGCTCAGAGGTTCGGCTTGGAACATAATCGGAGCCCGTCCTTCTCCATTCCATGCATTATTAATGGTCAGGCGAATACAAAATTCCAGTAATGTTCCTGGTTTTAAGAGCTCGGGCTGTACAGCAGCAAATAGGTTTCTTCGAGTGGGGCCACCAATGTAATTAGTTCGCTTGGACTGCGGGTACCACTGAGAAGAATAGCTTCTGTTTCGAGCCAGCAATTCGCAACTCGCCTCACCAGGTAGTGCATTAAAATAAAGAAACAGAGTCGTGATGTTCGCGGTGATTCGCGAGTTTGGGAGCATGAACGGCTGGGGTGTATACTCAAATTGCTTTTGGTTCGGGGGAATGGTGATCAGGCCAACGCCCGGGTTAGATTGGAGTAGATTAAATACCCCTAGGGAATCGGCAACGCTCTCGTTAACTTCGATATAATTCGCTTTCGCAATATCGCCGTTGAGCTTGATGATTACTTCAAAATCGTGAGGTGTTCCGGGGACAAAGGGTAAACTTGGTCTCTTAGGACCCAAGAAGTAGTTGCGTTCTCTCATGCCAAAGAATGGCAGTACGGTACTCGCAGCTAGCAAGA
The DNA here is from genome assembly GCA_032116775.1 of Pirellula sp. Classification (GTDB taxonomy): domain Bacteria; phylum Planctomycetota; class Planctomycetia; order Pirellulales; family Pirellulaceae; genus JAFLCP01. The sequence continues at coordinate 4,313 of JAUMAI010000644.1, forward strand.
CAAGTCTACGACTAACCTTCGCCTGACGATTTTTCCGAGCTATCCGATTTTGTAAAAAATTGTCGCTGAGGTTGGTTGCTGCTTGACCACTGATCAATGAAAGTTGAGGGATGATTCCCTCACAACTTGTCGGTCTTTGGTCTGGATCTTTATGGGCCAAGCGGTCGGAAAATGACTGCAGTTGTTGAAATGCCTCGGTTTTCCGGCTGGCTGATTCGGCATGCTTGAGCAAGTCTCGGAGTACGATGCCCAGACTATAAATATCGATGCGCGAATCGTATGGCAAATTGTGAAGCACTTCGGGAGCGATGTATCCGGGAGTACCTCCGAGCCAACGAGAGTTCTCGTTCGCTTCTGGTCGCATAGTGAATACGGTACCAAAATCTGTAATGACTGGAATGAGCGAGTCTTTTCGGATCACAATATTGGATGGATTGATATCGCCATGTAAAGCATGCTTTGCATGAATTGCAGCTAGTCCTTCAGCGATTCGCTGCGTGATCGCTGCTATCGTAGACAGCGGAAGCGCTGAGTAGAGAGAGAGCCAAGTAGCAAGGTCCTCTCCGGCAATCCACTGCCGAACGACTCCAAGCAGTCCAGGTTTATCATCTTTCCTGGGTTGTTCAATGACACCGAGGATCGTAGCGACATTGGGGTGGAAGACAGATGAAATAATCTTCGCCGAACTCGTATATCGAACGCGATCATCTTCGCTCGATATCATCCGCAAATAAGGGAGGATCAG
>JAUMAI010000644.1:5067-9762 GCA_032116775.1 Pirellula sp.
GGAGCCAATCATGAAGCGTCGCTTAAGTGGATCCCATTCGAATCGGCCTGCGAGTTCGCGTAGGTCCGACGCTCGGGCGTCGAATGTCTGTTTCCCGACGCGAGGAAGAAGCCAACTGAGAACGGATTGTTTCTCTTGGACTCGGTCATTTACGAGTCGATTCGAATCCTCAGAGGACTCATTTTCTAGATATTCTTTTATCTGTTCATAGAGAGGATGTTGCTCCTGCTGCATGTGAGACAGTTTCCGGTCTCTTTGTTCCGGGCTCAAATCCAGCAATTGGTCAAGCAATTCATAAATTTGCTGTAAGCTATCGTCGTTCATTGAATCGAAGGTGCTTTTGCGAAAAGTCATGCAAGCGATGGCTTTCAATAGAGCAGGAGAGCGACTGCTCTAGTGTGTAAGCGAGCAGCAGGCATCGTTTGTGCCAAGTTTCTGAATATTTTGGTGAGGAGGGTACGCGGATATTATACGGGGTACTGGTAAAGAATCGTTAAGAATTCCTAGATCATGCGGGATACGAGATTCATATACTGATCGACAAATGCCGGCCGAATCTGTCTCAAATTTTAACCCCTAAAAATTTCTTAGGTTTCGGAGTTTTCCAAGTCCCCAGTATTCATCAACGGAGATTCGTCGTAAGTAGATACAGGCCAGGGAGTTCTCGCTCTAGGAGCTGGGATTAGTACATGGACGTATACTGGATAGGGGCCTAATAGGGCCCGAGCAACAGGGAGGCTCTAGTACATGGTTGGGGCTTTCCCGCTTAATCCCAAGTTCGCTATGAGAGTTGGGCAATCTGCATAAACATTAATAGTGAAAGTGGCTCCTGATAAGCGATAGGAATCGGAAGATGAATAATCAGATACAGAGTTCGCAGTTGCTTGCTGATGCGTTTGAGAAATTGCTTTACCTGCGGCGGTCCATCCGCGGCTTTACCGAGGAGACGGTTCCAACCGAAATCGTGCGCAAAGTGTTTGAATTAGCTCAGCTAGCTCCGTCCAATTGCAATGTCCAGCCATGGCGCGCGTACGTCGCTTCTGGGGTTGCCAAAGATCGGTTGCGAGCAGCTTTTACGAGTCAGGTACAGAGTCAAGTGCCTGGAAATCCTGACTATCAATACAACGATCGTTTCGATGAGCCCTATCGAGGGCATCAGGTCGTTTGTGCCGTCACGTTGTTTAGAGAAATGGGCATCGAGCGTGATGATAAGGCGGGGCGAGCGAGAGCCCATTTGCGTAACTATGAATTCTTTGATGCACCTCATGTTGCTTTCATTGGGATGCAGCGCAAATTCAAAGAGCCCGTAGCGATTGACATCGGAATCTATCTTCAAACGTTGATGCTGGCCATGACGGCTCACGGTATCGGGTGCTGTGCACAAGGTAGCCTGCGAAATTATCCTGATATCGTTCGGCAGGAGTTTGGTATTTCAGATGACATCGCCATTTTGGTTGGACTTTCGTTTGGTTACGAGGATACCAGTGTGGATGCCAATCGAGCCCGTATGACTCGAGCGCCGCTCGAAGAGAATGTCACCTTCAGCAGTTGAGTTTAGAGGCAATCTTAACGATATCGATCTAGCTTTCAGGCTAGTGCTTGAAAAGATGGGTCGCTATTTGGCTGATAGCTTGTTGAGCTAACGACCATAGCGACCGATCTTTTGAACAATGAATGAGTGTTGAGATTGGTTACTAAATTCCTAATATCAAGAAAGTCTATCCCTGGTTGGTTTAGTTCTTGATTGAGCTGCTTGTTTTCGCGCGATTAGGATTTTGTCTATTACCCTGTTTGGGGTTAGCTGGCGTATCCATCGCGCTGGGTGGTGCCTGTTCGGCGCTCCATTTCTCCCACATCGCTTGTAGTTTCTTTACCTCATCAGGTTTGGCGGCAGCGAGGTCTTTCGATTCGCTCATGTCATTCGCCAGATCATAAAGTTCTGGCTTGCCACTGCCACCGCGGGCGACCACAAGTTTCATATCACCATGTCGAATGGCCCATTGCTGGCCAAATCGCCAGTAGAGGGTTTCGTGAGGCCGATTTTTGTTATTACCTGCGATGTAAGGAGCCAGATCTACGCCATCGATTTTGTCGGACTCGTTAATTATTCCCCCGCTAGCGGCGATCATGGTGGGGAGCACATCGAGATTAAGCACCGGTAAATCATAAACAATCCCAGCGGGCCAATGTCCTTTCCATTGGGATATGAAGGGGACGCGCGGCCCCCCTTCGTAGGTTGTCATCTTGAAGCCTCGGAGGCCACCATTTTGCGAAGTGGTACTTTGCGTTGGGCCACCATTGTCGGCGATATAGAAAATGAGCGTGTTTTCTTCTTGGCCTAATTCGCGGATCTTGCTTAGTACTTTCCCTATGGCGTCATCTTGCGAAGACAGCATGGCAGCGAACAGACGGCGTTTTTCATCTTGGATATTTGGAAAGCGATCTAAATATTTCTGTGGAGCCTGCAGCGGTGCGTGCTGAGCATTGAAGGGAAGGTAAAGAAACCATGGTTTATCTTTATTCTTTTCCAGCCAATCTACCGAGCGTTCAGCATAGGCATCGGTTGTATAGAAATTGTCATCGCTGATTTCGCGCACGTCATTCGAAATCCGTGAGTCAACAAAATTTCTTGGCAGGAAGAAGGGAGTGTTACCCAGTGTGCCGTAGAATTCGTCAAAGCCACGTTTGGTGGGACGATATTCTTCGCCAATACCAAGATGCCACTTGCCAACACAGCACGTTGCATAGCCGAGATCCTTTAACCGATTGGCTAGAGTCACTTGATCAAGTCGCAGACCGGACTTGTTTGCCACCGCATTAAATTCATGTCCAAAGCGAGTGGGATAGCGACCGGTCATCAATCCGGCTCGCGACGGACTGCAATAGGTAGCGGCAACATAACCTTGGGTGAAGCGAACACCGTGGCTGGCGAGTGAATCGATATTGGGTGTCGGTATTTCCTTATTGCCATAGCAGCCTGTTTCACCCCATCCTTGATCATCGGAATAAAAGATCAACATGTTAGGCTTCGTTTTATCCTCTCCCGGCACGACGCGTCCAGGCGAAACAGCTGTGATAAAGACCATCAAGCTATATAAGAGCGCGAGACGATTTCGCATTACCATAATTCCTGATGAGCGTATAGGAAAAGAATGTTTGCTGGCGTGCTTGGACGAAGCATCGGTAGAGCTGGTCGATGGCTGAAATTGCTCGTGAATGTAGCTTAGGGGTTTGGGCGAAACAAGTTTCTGGGCAAGAATAGGTTGAGCGTTGCAGCGCATTTACATTGGTGCTGAAGCAAGGCATTCGCAATTTATCCTGGGCCACGTAATTGCTGCTGCTCAGCAAGCATCATGGAGATTGCAGCGTATCCCTGAACTATCTCAGTTGGAGAGATCTAGCTGATCGATTTTTCGAAAGGTGCTGGAGTTGCCTCTTGAGCAATCGCAAATTCTGAACTTGGGCGTTACTGAAAAGGGAGCGATCGCCAAATAACTTCGTGGGCACTTCGCTTCGTTGGCGATGAAGTTCGTCGAAAAGAGCAGCAAAAGCCGCTTGTCCGTGGGGGAGTGGCACTGAAGGTGCCGTTGCAAAATGAGAAGCACAAATGGTTTAGCTAACTTACCTAAAGGCTTGTTTTGGCTGTTTTTTTCCCCTTCTTTCAGCGAAAATCCCCCAATTTTTTTGACAATCATGGGCTTTCTGGATCAAATCGGACGCTATTTCCATGACTCAGGGCCGCTCTTATTTCTTCTCATTTCGGGTAGGCTTGTAAAGGAACCGGGATATGTTGGAGCTCAAGTTTCCGCGTCTACAGTCGAATTGTGCCGGTTCAACACGGCGTGATTTCTTGCGAGTTGGGGCTCTTGGAATGGGGGCTCTCACTCTGTCGGATTGTTTAAGATCCAGAGCGGCAGCTGCCGCGACCGGTGTTCCTGTTCGCAATAAGTCCGTCATCTGGCTTTGGCTCGGTGGTGGACCAACGCATGTCGAAACTTTCGACCCCAAAATGACTGCTCCGGCGGAGTATCGCAGCGTCACAGGCGAGGTCAAAACGAATTTACCCGGCGTGACGCTGGGAGGTAACTTCGAACAGATGGCGAAGGTCGCTGATAAGATGGCCTTCGTTCGTTCTTTCGCACATACCAATAGCGGCCACTCCGGTGGAACGCATTATGTTATGACAGGCTACGACAATCGTTTGGCTGATAACGGTGCTGTAGCCGATAGGCCTGCTGTCGGTTCGATCGTCGCCCGCGTTCGCGGTACCAATCACTCAGAGACCGGGATTCCAACCTACATTCGCCTTGGTGGTATTTACGCCGATGGTCCTGCGTTTCTCGGAACTGCCTTCGCCCCATTTGATCCTGCCGGTGAAGCCAAGAAAAATATGGTTCTGTCGGTCAACGAACCACGGCTCGATTCACGTCGCCTTCTCCTCAAAGGCCTCGACAATGTTCGTCGAGAAGCCGATCGAAGCGGCTTGATCAAAGGTTTGGATTCCTTCGATGAACAAGCCTTTAACATCATCCTTAGCCGCTCTCCTCAGGCGTTCGACCTCAAATATGAAGATCCTCGCGTTGTCGATCGATACGGCGCGGGCTTAGGGCAGCAGTTATTGCAGGCTCGTCGCTTGTGCGAAGCAGGTTGTGGCTTTGTCACCGTTAGCTTCGGTGGCTGGGACATGCATGGCAA
>JAUMAI010000644.1:9772-11074 GCA_032116775.1 Pirellula sp.
ACAGGCGATGGATCAACTTGCACCGCAAGTCGATCGCGCCGTCGCTGCACTGGTGGAAGACTTAGCACTGCGAGGAATGAGCGAAGATATTTTATTAGTCGTTAGTGGCGAGTTTGGGCGCACACCAAAAATCAACGGTGGAGCAGGTCGCGATCACTGGGCGCCACTGAGCACGTTGGCATTAGCTGGCGGTGGTCTCCGTATGGGACAAGTTGTAGGTGAGTCGGCGGAAAAAGTGGATGTTCCCAAGACAACTGCAATCACTCCGCAAGATCTCTTAGCGACAGTCTTCCATGTCTTGGGCATCGAGAAAAGAATTCAGTTCACCAACCAAGCCGGTCGTCCGACTTACATGGTGGAAAACGGTCGCCCCATCAAGGAATTGGTCTGATTCGTTTGGAATAGTGACCATGCCCCGCCTACACCCCTCCCCTCTTCGACCATCAATTCAATCAGCAGTTTCCACAACACCAGTTTGGCTGGTGTTGTGGCTGCGTCTGCAGGGGAATTTCTTTATGGATCGTGCGGAATTACAGCCTCTTCTTATTCGCTTCGTCCTTTCGCTTTTCACGCTCCAGGTATTCCTACCAACAGCACGCTTGGTCGCGCAAAGTGATGAAGAGGCCAATGCATTAAAAGGACATCTCAGCGCGATTGTCATGGGGGCCATAACTCCCGATGGCAAGTGTGCGATTACCGCCAGTACTGACCAGACTGCTCGTGTTTGGGATCTCGCAACTCGAAGCATGATTCGAGAATACACGGGTCATACCGGTCCACTGTATTGCCTAGCGCTCAGTGGCAATGGACGAGTGCTAGCGACCGGTGCCCAAGATAATTCGCTACGCATTTGGGATGTGCCGCAGTCTATTCCTCTGCTATCGCTAGTTGCTCACAACGCAGCGGCCAGTGGTATCGCAATGACCAATGACGGTAAATTACTTGTCACTGTCGGCTCTGATAATAAGGTTCGTGTTTGGGATACCGTGGCACTCGAAGCGGCCGCTGCCTCTGGTACTGTATTGGATCCCAATGCGGCGTCTAAAGTTCTTAGCGGACATGAAGCTGCGATCACGGCCGTCGCGGTGCGAGCCGATGGCAGCCTGATCGCGACGGCTGATGTGAGCGGGAAAATATTGTTCTGGAGTCCTTTTCTCGATCAACCTCGAGGTAGTGTCGAGGGACCGGGAGTCGTTTCGCTAGCTTTTAATGGCAATGCTGCACAGCTTTTTTCCTGTGGTGTCGACGGCATTGTGCGCCCATGGGACATACCTCCAACCGCAACACGTCAGTTCGATCCAC
>JAUMAI010000645.1:0-7796 GCA_032116775.1 Pirellula sp.
GGCGCCAGTGCGGCTGGCCCGGCTGGCAAGGCCGGCGAGCAGGCTGGCCAGGAACGGCAGCAGGACAAGCCCGAAAAGGAATGGCGCGTGCATCATGGCAGTTCAGCAAAGAGTTAGCGGCTGATCGACGATGCTTCCATTCAAATGCCACCTCCAGATTCAGGAAAAGAGCTTGATCAGGAGGAAAAAGAACTTATTGCTCGCTGGATTGAACAAGGAGCAAGTTACCAAGGCCACTGGTCATTCTCTACACTGACTCGACCTGCTATCCCTGCTACGGAGGAATCTGAGGGGGAGCGAAATACCATTGATGTCTTTGTCGACCAAGCTCTGCAAGGCAAAGGATGGACCAGGAGTAGGGCAGCCCATCGAGCGACGATTCTGCGACGTCTCACTCTCGATTTAACTGGATTACCTCCTACGCCGGAACAGCTTTCAAGATGGAACGGTAACGCTCCAGAGGTTCATGGTCAAGAGTTTTCGCTTGAACAGGTCGTTGATGAACTTCTAGCTTCACCAGCGTACGGCGAGCGTATGGCTGTGTGGTGGTTGGATTTGGTGCGTTATGCCGATACGGTTGGTTATCACGGCGATCAGGAGCATCATGCGGCTGCTTATCGTGATTGGGTCATCCAAGCACTAAAAGACAACGTTCCGTTTGATCGTTTTAGCAGTCTGCAATTAGCGGGTGATTTGATTACAGAGTCCGGCGAAATAGGACAAATCGCCAGTGCCTACAACCGCTTGTTGCAAACGTCACATGAGGGAGGAGTACAAGTCAAAGAGTATTTGGCAAAGTATTCGGCCGATCGGGTCCGAAACTTCTCCCAGGTATGGTTGGGTGTCACAATTGGATGTGCTGAGTGTCATGATCACAAGTTCGATCCTTTTTCTCAAAAAGAGTTTTATCAGCTAGCAGCGTGTTTTGCAGATATCGATGAATTGCAGACATTCAAGGGTGGCGATAGCAGTCCCACCAAACGCTTCCCGGAGATCGAGGTGGTTTCACCTCTCAATCGACAGGCAAAGATGCGGGTCATGGTTTCGAAGTCGGTAGTCCCAAGAGTTATACGAGTACTGCCCCGCGGAAATTGGATGGATGAAACGGGTGAAATTGTATCCCCTAACTTTCCTTCGGCGTTGCATCGTTGGAGTGGAGAAATCGCGCCGAGAAATCGACTCGATTTAGCGACATGGTTGTTTGATCGCAGCAATCCATTGACTGCGCGAGTCGTTGTGAATCGGCTGTGGGCGCTGTTTTTTGGAAGAGGCTTAGCTGGAACGCTCGAAGATCACGGATCTCAAGGAGAATTACCGACACACCCTGAACTTCTAGACTGGTTGGCCTGCGAGTTTATCGATAGTGGCTGGGATATAAAGCATATCGTTCGCTTGATGGTACTCTCGGCAACTTACCAGCAAACGAGCGAGGCTAACGAGCTGCTTTTACTACGGGATCCAGAGAATCGTTGGTTGGCGCGACAAGGTGCTTTGCGAATTCCGGCTGAGTTTATTCGCGATGCAGCTCTGCAGGCTTCAAGCTTGCTGAGTCACCGACAAGGTGGTCCGCCGTCAAGACCTTATCAGCCAACCGGTTATTACTCACACTTGAACTTTCCGCTTCGAGACTATGTCGCAAGCGTCGGCGAAGAGCAGTATCGCCGCGGAGTATATGTGCATTGGCAAAGACAGTTTTTGCATCCGATGCTACGTAGTTTCGATGCTCCGAGCCGAGAAGAGTGCACGGCACAGCGAGTGACCAGCAATACACCATCACAAATGCTGGTTTTAATGAATGATCCTACTTTCATTGAGTGCGCACGTAGTCTCACCTGGAATGTTCTTGAAGATCACCTTCAGGAAACAGCAGATCAAAATCAGATCGCTTCGGATTTGTGGATGAGAGTTCTCGGTCGACAGCCTACCGAAGAAGAACTTGCGCTTTTGTTAGAAATCGCTCAATCGCAGATGGACTACTACCAAAAACATCCGGATAAGGGAGCTGAGTTTCTCTCCATAGGACAGTGGGGCGTTCCGCAGCACTTTCTTGACGATTCCAAGTTGAAGGTGAAGTTGGCAGGATGGTCCTTCGCGACACGCGCGTTACTTATGCTCAATGAAACGATTACCAGATATTAATTGCAATCAGCCCAGGCGTACTTCTTCGAAGACTAAATGTGGGATGGAGACAAGCCAATGTATAGAGCAACTGATCAAAGCTCGACTCATTTTCTGCGTCGCACATTCCTGGGGACTTCTGCACTTGGTTTCGGGGCAAGCGCACTCGGCACGTTTTTGAATAGTAAAGTGGAAGCGTCAGAGAAGCGAGTTGACAGTACGACTCAGCAGCTATCTGGTTTACCTCATTGGATTCCAAAAGCCAAGCGAGTGATATTTTTGTATATGTCGGGTGGGCCGAGTCATCTGGAGACATTCGACTACAAGCCTGAACTGGAGCGCTTACATGACCAGCCGATGCCGGAGTCGTTTACTGCTGGCCAACCCATTGCTCAGTTGCAAGGGCAACAATTAAAAGTTTTGGCTCCCCAATTCCGGTTTCGAAAGTGTGGCAGGAGTGGACAGCAGATTTCAGACATTCTCCCTCACATTCAAAGCATTGCGGACGATATTTGCATCGTGCGATCGATGCAGACCGATCAGATTAATCACGATCCAGCTCACACGGTAATGAATACCGGTACATCGATTTCGGGACGGCCTAGTATGGGAGCATGGGTTACCTACGGGTTAGGTAGCGAGTGCGAGAATTTGCCGGGCTTTGTGGTGCTGTCTAGTATCGGTGGAAGAAATCCGCAGCCATTGTCACAGCGTCAATGGGGTAGTGGTTTCTTGCCCGGTAAGCATCAAGGGGTTGAGTTTTATTCCAAAGGCGATCCAGTTCACTACATTAAGAATCCCAGCGGCGTTTCTTTCGAGCAGCAGCGCGAACTGGTAGATACCGTAAATCGGCTTAATCGTACTAGTCCTCTGGCGAAAGATGACCCACAAACGGTTGCTAGGATTGCGCAACTCGAATTAGCTTTCGAAATGCAGTCCAGTGTTCCTGAGTTGATGGATATACGAGATGAATCGCCAGCAACCTTAGCCGCCTATGGTTGTCAAGGAGCGGATGGTTCGTTCGCCTATAATTGCTTGTTAGCCCGACGATTAGCGGAACGTGGAGTTCGGTTCATCCAGTTATATCACCGTGGCTGGGATCATCACGGTGACATAGTTCCGTATATGAAAACGTGCTGTGGTTTATGCGATCAGCCATCCGCGGCTTTGGTCAAAGATCTTAAAGCTCGAGGTATGCTCGACGATACATTGATTATTTGGGGGGGAGAGTTTGGGCGGACGCCGATGTTTCAAGGAAAAGGAGCAACGGCTGGCCGAGATCATCATATTCGCGGCTTTTCGATGTGGCTGGCAGGCGGTGGTGTTCGCGGTGGAATCAGTTATGGTGAGACGGATGAGTTAGGTTATGCCGCAGTGAAAGATATTGTCCATGTACGAGATTTGCATGCAACGATGCTTCATCAGCTAGGCATCGATCACGCGAAGTTCTCCGTACCTTATCAAGGGTTGGACCTGAGACTAACGGGCGTCGAGCCAGCGCGAGTCATTAAAGACATTATTACGTAGAATTTGGAACGGTTAGGGATTGGGAATTATGTTGTCTAAGTTGGGACGAAAATCAAACTTGTCTATTGGTCAGTTATCGTTCTTTGCATTGATCGTTATCTTCAGTGGCTACGGCCGAACGACATTGCTTGCGGAAGAAAAGTCCAAATATGACCAGTGGGAAAATGGTCCAGGTTCCAAGAAGGAATTCTTTCCTATCGCCGTTTGGCTACAGAGTCCGCGTAATGCTCCAAAGTATGCCGAGATTGGCATTAACACTTATGTCGGCTTATGGAAAGGACCGACGGAAGAGCAGCTTTCGCAATTGAAAAAAGCAGGTATGAAAGTCATTTGTAGCCAGAATGACTTGGCTTTAAAGTCAGCCAATAACGATGCTATTATCGCCTGGATGCATGGTGATGAGCCTGATAACGCCCAGCCCAAAGCAGGTGGTGGTTATGGACCGCCGATCGATCCCGCCAAGATCGTAGCCGATTACCAGGAGATAAAGCAACGCGACTCAACGCGTCCTATCTTCTTAAATCTCGGACAAGGTGTTGCTTTCGATAAGTACATCGGCCGAGGTGTTCGCACGAATCATCCAGAGGATTATACCGCGTATCTCAAAGGATGTGATATCGCAAGTTTTGATATATATCCGGCCGTTCACGATCATGTGGATGTGGCTGGAAAGCTTGAATTTGTACCGCGCGGAGTGCGTAGGTTAAAAGAGTGGTCGGACGAGAATAAGGTCATTTGGAATTGCATAGAATGTAGTCGTATTAGTAATCCAGAAAAAAAGCCCACACCCGCACAACTTAGGTCCGAAGTGTGGATGTCATTGATTGCAGGATCACAGGGAATCATTTATTTCGTTCATCAGTTTAAGCCGACCTTTCAAGAGGCTTCTGTGTTTAGTGATCCTGAACTACTTGCCGAGGTGACTCGCGTCAATCAGAGCATCACTCAACTCGCTCCCATTCTTAACAGTGCCAGTTTACCTGGCGTTTCAGTTATTTCGAAAGATCAATCAGCGATTAAGTACATGTTGAAGAAGTACGATGGAAAGGTCTACGCTTTTATCGCTAATGAAAGTGCTGTTGCCATTGAAGCTAGATTAGATCTTAAAGATGTTGTGAAAGCTGAGGCTGTTTGTCGAGCTCTGGAGGGTGAGGCTGAGTTCCAATGGAACCGCTCTGACTTAGAGTTGAGTTTGCCGGGTTATGGAATCGCCTTGCTCAGCTTCGAACAGAAGTAGATCTTTAAAGAGCGGTTAACTAAAGCGATCTGGAGAGAGTAATCTTAGATCGATTTCCGGTTGTTCACCGGCAACGATTTCCGAGACGAGCTTGCCTGTGATAGGTGCAAGGCTAAGTCCCATCATGGCATGGCCGGTAGCGATTACTAAGTTGCGGTGACGCTTGGTGCGTCCCAAATAAGGAAGGCCATCTGGAGAGCAAGGTCGCAAGCCACGCCAAGGCTCAATGCCGTTAAAGTCACTGGTTTGGAACTCTGGATAATAGTTGGGGACAGCTTTGATGATGCCTTGTACGCGTCGCGGATCGATATGCTCGTTAAGTCCCGACATTTCCATGGTGCCGCCAAAGCGTAATGCTTGTCCCATGGGGGTCACGGCGATTCGCGCTTCCACAAAGATCGAGCAAATCTGAGGTAATTGCCTGGGCTTGGTAAGTGTAAGGCTATAGCCTTTGCCAGCTTGCATCGGCAATTTAAGATCCAATTGCCGTGCGTTCTCCGGTGACCATGAACCTGCACTAAGCACAAAGATATCGCCACTGATGTCACCTGCGGTGGTGCTCAAGGCGCGAATTTGGCCATTCTCCATATGCCATTTGTCGACTTCGGTATTCCACAGCAGTTTCCCACCACGCTCGAGGACTGCTGCTTCCAATCCATGAACATATTTTTCTGGTTGCAGATGGCAATCTAATGGAAAAAAGACAGCTCCAGTGACATCCATCTTTACATCCGGATCAAGCGATTGAGTCCCACGGGCATCATGAACTTCCGCAGGAATCCCCAACTTTCGTGCTTCGCTTGCCATAGCCGCTTCGTCATCTAAGGCATGCTGTGATTTGCAAAGCATCAATAGACCTTTGCGTTGCAAGCCGCATTCGATTCCACTGCTCGCAAGTTGCTCATAGAGCGCACGGCTAGCCAGATTAAGATCGCGTAGCACGGGGGCTGCCGCCGCAACTCGCTGTTTCGTGCTCGCTTGCCAAAACTTCCAACCCCATTGCAGCAAGTCCCAGCTTAATCGTGGCTTGATGTAAAAGGGTGACTCAGGATTCCACATCCATTTCAACCCCAGTGCTACCATGCCAGGTGCCGCCAAAGGAACAAAATGACTTGGTACGATCATCCCTGCATTGCCGAATGAGCATCCATCACGTTGTGCCGGTAGGCGTTCAATCAACGTGACTTTATACCCACGTTGAGAGCAGTAGTAGGCCGTACTCAATCCGATGACACCACCACCTACGATAACGACGTGTTGAGCGGAATCAGACTTCATGCTCGAATGCCCCAGGTGAACGAGTCTTGTGGATCAAATATCAAGGTTGCGTCGGCATTCACAAAAGCTCGACCTTCGATGTAAGGGATAATGCGGTGTCTATCCACCGATTCCCATCGATACCAACCTCGAAATTGGCTCCCGAGAATACTTTCCTGAATCCAGGGTTGATTCTCGGCTAGTTTACCTCGGCTTGCGAGACAGGCCAATTTCGCGCTCGTTCCAGTTCCACAAGGCGAACGATCGTAGGCTTTCCCTGGACATAAAACGAAATTGCGGGAATCTCCACCAACTAATCCTGGTCCGAATAACTCGATGTGATCAACCTCTGGAAATCCCTGCTGGTTGATGGCTCTACGGATGCGCCAAGAAATATCTGTTAAGGATTCAACGTTCGCTAGTTTGAGTTCTGGTTGCAGGTTGTTGACCAAATAGAACCAGTTTCCGCCCCAGGCGATATCGCCTTCGACTTTGCCGACCCCATCGACATCGATACAGACGTCGCGCTGATGCAAATAGCTTGGGACATTTTGAAGCTGTACAGAACCATCTTCCTTCAGAATCGCTTCCACCACTCCGACAGGTGTTTCAATCTTCTGGCATCCGATCGAGATGCGACCAAGGTGCCGTAAGGTGGCCATTACGCCAATCAATCCATGCCCGCACATTCCCAAGTAACCGACATTGTTGAAAAAAATGACACCGGTGGAACAGCTTGGATCGCTAGGAGGGCATAGCCATGCTCCAACCAAAACGTCGGAACCTCGCGGCTCATTGACGACTCCAGAACGCCATGGATCATACTCGCTGCGGAAGACTTCCAATTGTTCTTTAACAGAACCGGAGCCGAATTCAGGGCCACCATCGATTACAACACGAGTTGGTTCACCACCAGTATGTGAATCTATAACACGAACACTTTTCAATTGCGATAACTCCAAGGTCGACGGTGATAGTGAGACGAATGTGTCGCAAAGTACAAATGAGTCACACGTGTTATGACTTGACGATCAGATCTCTTTAAAAGCGGTAAGGCTCACCTAGTTTAAGCGAATTGCTCGTTGGATACGGATAGGTTTGATCAACGCTTGCTCTTGTGCAGGTTGTGAGTGTATTTGCTGCACCACATCCATGCCTTTGGTGACTTCGCCGAAAGCCGCAAAGCCTTGGCCATCACGATTTCTTTTACCACCATAATCCAGCTCGGGCTGATCCGATAAACAAATGAAGAAATGATCTTGGGCTGTATCGGGGCCTTCGCGTGCCATCGATATCGTACCCGCGAGGTGCCGCAAGCCGGTAGCGTTCGTACGTTCTAGTTCGATCGCGGAAAAGAATTCAGATTCGCGTTTGGGATTGGCTTGAGCCTGTAAGACAGAAATTTTTACGGAGTCATTAGCTTGATTATCTTCTCGGACCTTTCTGAAGAATTGTCCATCGCTATAAAAGCCTTCGTGAACATAGCGTAGGAAATTTGCAACGGTTTTGGGGGCCGCTTTGGTATTCAAGCGAACCTCGATGTCTCCCATTTCTGTCTGAATCAAGACTTCTGGGAAATCGGGAATCGGTTCATCACGCCATTGAAATCGGGGCACATTCTTGAGATCGAAGTCAACCAGATGTTGTCGATCCGCTG
>JAUMAI010000646.1:0-3261 GCA_032116775.1 Pirellula sp.
GAGTTCACCGAAAAGCCACGCAACGTCGGACTTTGAGAAACACCTCGAAGACGATATACGCCAGGTGTTTGAACCGTAGGAATCAATATACTCCCCGTCCTGACATCAAGTCTCGATGCATCACCACGCGGAGTAAACAGCATGTACTGATCTGGATACTTTTCAATTGGGTTTGTTAATACGGCCGACTGTCCAACCGTGTAGTTGACTCGATCCTCAGTGGCTCCCGCCAAATAACGAACACTCCCCAGCAACAAGCCAAAGGTAGGCCACCAATCCGCTGAGCTAGTCAGCTCATTCCAGGGTGCACGTCCTTCGATAAAACCAGCTTCAGGCACCATGGTAGTCCAAGTCAGAATACGTCCTTTTCCTCGAGACTCCTCCACAATAGCAGGAGTACCACTCAAGCTGTAACGCATGAGCACCTGAGCTTTACTAACACCCGGTGTTTGATCGAACTCTAATTCCCAATGACGAAAAACGGGCAAGGTAGCAAATGGTGCCTCAACAACTCGCCCTCCAAAATATTGAAACAGTGGATGGGCTGCTCGCTCCGGTACCAAATAAACCGAACGATCCGCTTGAGATCTTCTCGATACCCTCGCCGCTTTGCCGGGCAAGATCTTAACCAAGGGAGAGGTACTAGCATCGTTACCGCTTCCCAAGTTTGGCCCCAGTACGATGAACAGCCCCCCGCCATCTTGCACAAACTTTTCCAAAAGCTTGATATCACCTTCTGTTATCTCTTTTGGATCCTGCAAGACTATGACTTCGTAGCTTTCAAGCTTCCGATCTTTCACAGAAGTCAAATCCGCTTCCTCAATCGCTTCACTCCCTCCAACCGATAAAATCGTTGCTAATTGAGAGCGGGCTTCTACGCTGGGTCCAAGCACCAGCACCTTGCCAATCTCTCCAACATCTAAGGTCAGAAAGCGAATATCATCACTCGTGAGTGGATCACCACGCTCCACTCTCAAGCGATAATGATGCAAGCCTTGGGGTAGATCGCGAATTTCAAATTTCACCACACCACTGGTGACCTCACTCAAGTCTGCGAATTGGCGCTGCAGGACCGTGGCCTCAGGTATCACCAGTTTTCCATCACGAATCACAGGCAAATTTGGGTCGTTCTTTTCCAACAGCAACTCTGCGGTTACACGCTCACCAGGAGTTGACTCTGTCCGACTAACGGTCGTTTCAACAACGACCGAGCCCCCTGGTGCTAATTCAGCTTGACTTAGCACCATGTCACCAACGGACCAGTTCTGGGGTGATTCCAACCCAACATCGATTATCTGCAGCATCACCTGCGGTTCAGTCGCCAACAAATCTTTTAAGGGAACCTGCTCCGCATTGCTCCAGGCCGAGACCGATAGATCGGTTATCACATACACTTCGCGTCGTTCCAAAGAATCGGAACGCACCAACTGCACGCCCCACTGAATTAACTGAGGTAGATTGCTGGCTTGAAATTGCAGTTCGACTCGATCAAGTTGCCGCAAAGCGGTTGTTCGATCGAGGGCAAATTGTCCACTCGGTTGCGTGACAATTGCAATTTTGCTTTCCGCAGGTAGCCGTTGAATTAATTCTCTGGCTTTTTCTTTCGCCAGTTCCAAACGAGTTTGATTCGAGTAACGATACTCCATGACTGGACCCGTATCGACAATAATCACTGCGGCAACTGGTGCGTCCTGTTTCATCGCCGGTGGAGTTGCTCCTCTGGTCAACGCAGCCACACCCCATCCCATAACCCCTAACCAGAGCAACCCAGCGACAACGCTCGTTATTGCTACAATATGCCAGGACTTTCTGGCTGCAATCGCCACCAAGGTTACCAAAGTAGCCAATGTTGCCAGTAGCCCAACCCCTCCTATACCCAACCACGTCGCCAACATATCGCTATGCACAGTGGGACGAGCTAGTGCGAATGCCATCAAGAATAGAACGAGAGCTCGTATCGCCAGCAAAAGCCATTGTCTTATTTGCCAAGAACGTTGGTGCGTCTGCACCGTCTGCTTCACAAATCGAAGTGCGGGAAAAGTAATCGGCTTGGGAGGCCGCTGCGATAAAAGATGCAGCACCACCGGGATGACCGCTAACACTCCTCCGGCAAGTAGCGAAATATGCAAGAAGGTCATATGGTTAGCCCCGATCTCGCCGTTTGAGTAAATACTCCATCAGCGCCTTGTCATAGGGCATACCTGTGTGTAACGCGACATAATCGATGCGAGCTTCTGCGCACGCAGTCTGCAACTCTTCACGATACTTTTCCACTTCGTCTCGGTACTGCTGAGCGACCACATCCGCATCGACTGGCATCGACTGTCCGCTCTCTGGATCAGCCAATAAGACGTTTCCCGAAAATGGAAAACTCACTTCGGCTTCGTCTAAGATATGAAATACAATCACATCATGCCCAGAAAATCGAAGCATTCTTAAAGCCCCAAGTGCTTCCTTGGTATCTCCCAGAAGATCGCTAAAGATCATCACTAAACTTCTGTGACTAATCATCGCTGCCAACTGCTTCACGGACGCCGCAATATCGGTTTGGCCAGTCGCTTTAACTTTAGTCAACAAACTTAGGATATTAGGAAGCTGGCCTCGACGACTCTTCGGCGGGAGACTGGCTCGGACCTTGGTATCAAAGGTGACGACTCCCACAGGATCTTGCTGCATGATCATCAAGTAGGATAGTGCCGCTGCGAGACAAATAGCGTAATCTAATTTGGTGAGTTGCTGGCGATACGTATAAGCCATCGATTGGCTTAGATCGACCATGAGATAGCCGGTAAGATTCGTTTCCGACTCAAATTTCTTAACATAGTACTTCTCGGTTTTAGCATAAGCTAACCAGTCAATATCTTTTGGGTCATCCCCCGGCACGTACCTTCGATGTTCGCTAAATTCGACGGAAAATCCTTGGAATGGACTGGCATGCAAACCTTGTAGGAAGCCGCGCACCACCATCTGTGCGCGCAGATCCAATCTTTTGATCTGTGCTGCTAATTCGGGTTTGAGGTATTGCTCAACAGCCGTCATGCGTGCCGCTTACTCGGGAAAAGACTATTTCCAGAATCGATTTCAATTCGTCTTATTCCTGAACCGGAGGAGGAATAGGAGCATTAGTGAACTTTGGAATCTCAGGTTCGGGAATATCTTTGATCAACCGCTGTATCATTTTATCAGCCGTAATCCCTTCGGCCTGAGCTTGGAAGTTCGTGCTAATGCGATGCCGCAATACTGGAACTGCAATTCGTCGGA
>JAUMAI010000647.1:0-4837 GCA_032116775.1 Pirellula sp.
ATCTGCGACATAACCGCCGAAACCGCCAGCAATCACGCCACAGTAAATTGCCATCTGATGAAGTCCAACAGCCCTCGAACGCGTCTCGCCAAGATGATAATCAGCAATTAGAGCTAATGCGGCTGGTATATAAAATGCTTCACTTATTCCCATCAAGGAACGGGTCAACAAAAGTTCGTTGTAGCTTGTTGCATAACTGGTCGCCCACGTCACAGCCGACCAAGCAAACAAACTACCACAAATTGTAATACGTCTTCCTAACCTATCTGCCAACATGCCACCAAATGGCGACAAGAATGCATATACCCATTTAAATTGCCCAAGCATATATCCCCAGTTTGCATCACTGACAATCGTAGGAATATCGGCCATCACCGAGGCTTTCATCGCAGCCAGCATCTGACGATCGAGGTAATTCAGCAAGGCAACAGGCCAGAGCAAAAGCACGACCAACCACGCACCTCGAATGATGCGACTATCAACGCTGTGGCCATTAACCATGCTTGGCGAAAATGGATTAACCATGACGAGTCACAAATAAGCCTACGGAGAGAACGAAAATTAAATGCTGCGCCCGCCAAACGGGTAAGCGGAATCGCTACCGTCCGCCTAGGTTGATAGTATTGGACAATCATGATCCAAACACAACATCGCAGAGCCGATCCCTTACGAAATGCGGGACATTTTTAAAACGTAAATCACTGCAGACGACTTGCGAAATGATTATGATGTGAGGACAGAGTCTGGGCGACTTATCCAGCTCTCTATACGAATATGCAACAGGGGTAAGATATGACAGAAGATTTGAATCGACGTGGATTCTTGAAGTCCTCAACCAAAATGACAGCCGCGATAACCGCCGCCTCAACTCTTGGCCTCAGCGCCAAGAGCTATGGCCGCATTCTCGGTGCTAATGAAAGACTGGGGGTTGGCCTGATCGGAGCTGGTGTCATTGGTAATGCGCATATGGGTGTTATCAACAACCTCAAAGAAAAGAATAATCTGGCTCCGATTGCAGTCGTCGATTGCTGGAAAACTCGCGCTGATGCAGGCAAGGCACTTATCGGCGCAGAGCATTCGATGGGTGATTATCGAAAGCTCTTGGAGATGAAAGAGGTTGACTACGTTACAGTGGCTGTGCCGGAACATTGGCATGCCAAGATGACCATCGACGCCTTAGATGCAGGTAAAGCTGTTTATTGCGAAAAACCACTGACCCACTCTATCCCCGAGGCACAGGAAGTACTGAAAAAACAGAAGGAAACAGGGAAGCCTTTACAAGTTGGCGTGCAAGCCATGTCGGATGACAGCTATATCACCGCCCGCGATGCGATTCGCAAAGGAGTGATCGGGCAAGTGATCCAAGCGCAGATTGAATATGTTCGCCGCTATGATGCCAAAGCGGGTCCATGGCGAGAACCAGAACAGGTTGCCCAGCACCCAACCAAACCAGCGGACTTAGATTGGGATGCCTGGCTTGGCCACGCCCCCAAAATCGATTGGAATCCACATCATTACTTTGAATGGCGTTGCTATTCCAAGTACTCCGGCGGCATTTGTACAGACCTCTTTATTCATCGTATCACTCGGATCATGAGAGCTTGCGATTTGCTCTACCCACGTCGGGTTGTGGGCATGGGTGGTATCTGGCAGTGGAATGATGGACGAGACTTGCCTGACAATATCGAAATGATTTGCGAGTATCCACGCGGAATGACGGTCTATGTGCTGGGGACTATGAGCAACCGTGTCGGTGTAGACCACTTAATTCGCGGCTATCGCGCCACCATGTATTTCACCTCTACCGGATGGGTCGTGAAAGACAAAGATGGCAAGGTTTTAGCAGAGCATAAGAAAACTGGTGGAGAAGACCAAAATCTTCATCACACCAATCTACATAATCATATCCGCAACGGCGAACCGCTGAACTGCCCAGTCGAGCTAGGCTTAGCTGGTGTGGTTGCTGTCAACATGGCCAACGAAAGCTGGCGCACCAATCAAATGATGGGCTGGGATAAAGAAAACCAGAAAATGGTGCCTGCTAACCAATTAAAAGACAGCCACCTACCAGAAAAAGTTGAACCAGCAAACTATTAAGATTGCAGACAAAGCTTGGTCGGATCTGCTGCGATCCGACCAAGCTGTCTTTTTTAAAATCAAGAAACCTTCATGATCTCAAAGCCTTCGCGAGGCTTGCGGGCGACGAAGGTGGCAGCCTGATCATCCCCCACAATTTTCTCATTCTTCGGATCCCACTTAATCACGCGATTCAAGCGAGCTGCAATAGCCGCCAGATGACAGGTACCCATTGCCTGCACGTGACTGAATACGTCTGACACAGTCAAACCACCTTCGCGAATACAGCGATAGAAGTTTTCTTTGTGACCTTCGAATGGCTTGTCACGATACAGCTTGACCAAATCATCGTTAGTAAACTGACCTTTGTCCCATTCCTCTTCGATTGGTGTACCCGTGATCTTACCTCGATTCACGAACACCTTACCCTTGGTGCCTTCAAACAGAATTCCGTTATCACCTCGACTGGTAATAACCATTTCAATTCCGTTTTCGTACTTGCAAACCACAGCGTAGTCATGTGCCGTGTTATACGAATCATCTACCGTAGCATAACCATCCTTGTAAGGCACAGGATGCTTAGCATCGGTCCCATCGATCTCAACGGGGCCCATCCCTTCTTTGTCCTGACCGATCGCCCAGGTGGCAATATCGACATGGTGAGCTCCCCAGTCTGTAAACTTTCCACCTGAGTACTCATACCACCAACGGAACTGGTAGTGACAACGCTTATCGATGTAATCAACCATCGGAGCTTGTCCAAGCCACATATTCCAATCCAGATTGGCTGGAGGCGCTGCTTTCTTGAACGGCCCTCCCACATCTCCGCCATTGATTCCTACAGTAATCTTCTTAATGTCCCCTAACAAACCTTTTTGAACCATATTGATCGCTCGCAAAAAACGATCGCGGTCACTGCGTTGCTGAGTACCGACCAAGAAGACGCGATCGCTATATTTTTTGCACGCATTACGGATCAATTGGTTTTCTTCCAAAGTCAGCGTCAATGGCTTTTGGCAAAATACATGCTTACCAGCCGCTAATGCTTCCACAGCAATCTTGATGTGCCAGTGGTCTGGAGTCACGATACTCACAACATCAATATCGTTCCGTTCCAACACCTTTCGGTAATCGCCATAGACATCAGCTTTACCTTTACCAATTCTCGGATCGTTTTTCGCACGATCGGCATGAACAGAGTCGACATCGCAAACCGCCAGAATGTCACCAAAGTTGCTGTGACCATGAGCATCACCCGTTCCCATGCTGCCAACGCCAATGCAACCGATACGAGGACGGTCATTAGCTGAATTGTTCGCAAAGGCGGATTGGGTCCAAGGAATATAGGGAACTACAACACCAGTTGCTGCAGCTACCGAAGTAGCCTTTAGGAACTGACGTCGCGAAGATCTTTTAGTCATCATATGCACACCTTTTCTGGAATGTAAAAAGCAACGGGTCCAACCAGGTGAAACCCTGGGAATATTTAATCTTGAATCAGCGACCGTTACAACATCGGGATGGAGTATAAGCTACCCAAAATCCGAGAACAAAGAAATTTATTCCTCCAATAGCCTGCTTTTCCACCAATAAACACTCTGGCCTGAACCCTGTAAAAGCTTACTTTTCCGGGTAATCTTGAAGCCACGGAACCCATTCCAGGAAACGACCGAGAAAGCCCCTATCTTCAAAGCTTTTTGGCTAACCTGGCAAACTTTCACTCCGCCTCAGCTTCAGCGCCGTCATTCACCAGAAAATCATTTCACTATTGTCGCAGCTTAGCTCAGCGAGTACTGTCCCTCCTGCCAAATCTTAAGCGTCAATTTCTGGCTCGTATTTTCAATGATTTTGGCAGGACATCTTCGATCGAAGCTGCATCTCCCAAGATTAAATAACCCCATGTGAAGCAGCGAATATGCCACTGAAAATATTTAATGGCGAATCAAGTGCTGAAGAAACAAGCCACTCCGACGATCATTACCTCGGACAGTTCATTCCGCTGCACTATCACTATCACATGCTTCAGGATATCGACCGTACTCGCTCGTTCCGGGCTGCGATCGAAGCATCCGTAAGACCGAACATGAAAGTTGTTGAACTCGGCGGCGGAACAGGCATTCTCTCTTCCTTTGCTGCACGAGCAGGCGGAAAAGTCCAATGCGTAGAACGCAATCCGGCCCTGGTCGATTGTGCTCGCCGCTTGGCTCGCTTAAACAACCTGGAAGATCGAATAGAAGTTATTAGTCAGGATGCAACTCAATTTATTCCGCCAGCCCCCGTGGATGTGGTTATTTGCGAGATGCTTCACGTAGCCATGCTTCGGGAAAAGCAGCTCTCAGTCATTGCCGCTTTCAAAGAGAATTACCTTAAAGCGTTTGGCCCACCCTTACCTCGCTTCATCCCAGAAATCTCCCTACTAACGATTCAACTCGTTGAACAGTGCTTTGAATTCGAGGGCTACTACGCGCCCGTTCCGATGTTCCAAACTCCTGCCGCTTCAGTGGAAGGGACGAATGAACTATCTAGCCCGATTCGGTATGGTGAAATCGTTTATGATCAGACATACCCAGAAAACTTCGAATGGAACCGAAAAATCCGCACTGAACGAACAGGAACCCTGAACGCCATTAGGCTGCTCGAGCAAGTCAACTACGATTTGAATGTAGACTTGCAAAAGTCGCAGGAAATGCGAGGATCTTTGTTTTTTGTTTCTTCATTGGGTGGTAACGTCTTGGCCTTGATCATGGGGATCTTGCACTTT
>JAUMAI010000648.1:0-4309 GCA_032116775.1 Pirellula sp.
CGTCGTCGTATACGGCGGTCCATATCAAGACGGCTAAAGGCTGGAGAATCGATAGCACCAAAGATCAACCGCAAACGCCAACCGCACCCTCCCATTACGAGCATCTTGAACCGTTGGCATGGTTGGTTGGCCAATGGTCTGACGCAAACCGCTCGGGGCGCGTGCAGGTTACCTGTCGCTGGGCGCGCAACAACAACTTCCTCACACAAACCTTCAAAGTTATGGGTGAAAATGATGTGGAGTTCGAAGGTTCCATGATTATCGGATGGGATCCTAGTGTGAAGGCGATCCGTTCGTGGATGTTCGATTCCGACGGTGGTTTTGGAACTGGAGTATGGAGCCAAGAAGAAACACGATGGACGATTCGGACGCTGAATGTTTTACCCGATGGTCGCCGCGGCACCTCAACCAATGTTTATGAAGTTCTGAGTGACGGGGAAGTGCAATTCAAGTCGATTGGCCGCGTTGTGGATGGCGAGATATTGCCAAGCGTCGGTCCAGTCAAGCTAGTGCGTGATTCCGAATAAGCTTGACGAGCTATTTAGAGAGTCTTTTAAGACAGATACTTTCGAGCCACACATACAATATTGATTTTATTGAGAGAGAACATATGAAGCGATTTATTGTTGCATTAAGCGCACTGGTCATACTTCACGCTACCTTGACCGAACCTCTTTGGGCAACGCCTAGCGGTGGACGCGGGGGCGGGGGCGGAGGAGGCCGAGGCGGCGCAGGAGGTGGTGGCGGAGGCGGACGCCCGGGTGGTGGCGGAAACGGGTTCGGCGGTGGTGCAGCACAGCGCCCCGGCGGTGGAGCTATGGGAACACCGTCGATGAGCCGTCCTCAAGGTTCACCGTTGTCCAATCAACGACCAGCCAATCCCGGCGGAGCAGGTTCCTTTGGTCAACCAGGGCGGCCAGCAGGCGCCGGTAACGCCCGACCTGGCCAACAGGATGGACGCCCTAACCAACCAGGTACACCAGGAGATCGACCTGCGGGAGACCGACCTAATACAGCCAAACCTGGCCAAAATAATCGCCCCAACGACGCAGCCAAACCGGGCAATGGTCCACGTAATCCGGGCTTCTCAGCCGCCGATATGAACAAACGACCGACAACGAGCGAACTTGACAACTTCTTAGATCTGCCAGGAGCATCTTCCGGACGTTTTGGTAACGCCGCCACCAACGACAAAATCAATAACCTGAATAACGGCGACCGAATCAACAATGGCACTCGCGTGAACGACGGCAATCGCGTCAATAACAATGACCGGGTGGGGAACAATCGCATAAACACCGGTGACATTAACATTAATGCCGGCAACAAGATGGAATTGAATCGTCAAAACAACATCAATTCCATCCAGAATAAATACCAGAACGTAGATAACCGACCCTTCGACAATAACTATTGGGGGCGGTATGGAAACAACGATGCTTGGCGTTGGAGTGCTGGCTGGAATAACTATGGAGCATATTGGGCTTGGACTCCTACCACTTGGGTAGCCGTTGGAACTTTCTTACCTTATGCCTGGGCAACTCCAGTTACTTACAACTATGGCACTAACGTTGTTTATCGTGACAATTACGTGTACGTGAATGATCAACAGGCAGCTCCCGCAGCGGATTATTATCAGCAAGCCAATACCATTGCATCCTCTATCCCACAATCGGCTGAACCTAGCGATGAAGACTGGTTGCCGTTAGGTGTTTTTGCAATTGCTGAAGACGATTTGCATCACGACACTGGCAACATGTTGCAATTAGCGGTTAGTAAAGACGGCATCATCGCTGGCACGTTCTACAATGAAACAACTCAGGTCAATCGTCCAGTGCAAGGCACGGTAGACAAGCAGAGCCAACGCGCTGCCTGGAAGTTTTCCGACGGGAAGAACCAAGACATAGTAATGGAAACTGCCATCAACAACTTAACCATGGACCAATCGACGGCACTGGTACACATGAATGCAGACACAACGCAGACTTGGAACCTTGTACGTATGGCTGCACCTAAGGAATAGCCATGACTCTCGATGACTCTCCTGTAATAAATATCTAGAAATCATCGAACTGCAATCCGTTTTAGAAAGCACGCAGTTCTCAAAAAGCTGCGTGCTTTTTTATTGCATAGACTGATGCCCCCTCATTAATTTAGCCGCAAGCGAACAATGCATGGCAGCAATATCTGTCACAATCCCATTGCTAATCGCCCACTAACTCTAGAAGGGAAACCTAAAACAAAAGCCCAGAGTCCACTAATGACAATAGAACTACTTATCACGTAAATATTCAACATTTTTGACAAGCCCGAGACAAATCCTAAATCCATCTCGCGAGTCGGAATAATGCGGACCAGCCAACCCTAATCGAACGGCACATCTCGCGTTACCAGGAACGTCGAAATAGTTACCGCCACGACATACGGGGCGTGGATTCTCTTTAACTAGCCACAATTCTTCATGGCCTCCCAACGGATCAAAATGATCCAATACAACTTCCCAAACATTACCGCATGTATCCGCCAATCCAAATCCATTTCTGCCTCTCTCGCCGAAATGGTCTACTGGCGATACAAAAGAAAAGCCATCGCTCCATGGGGCACTGGCTAAAGGCCATTTCTGGTTACGATCTGGCAAAAAATCGACTGCCGATATATTGAAGCGTCCTTCTCCATCGCTCAATTCGTTACCCCACCAAAAGTAACTGCTATCGCGACGACCGCCACGGCAGGCGTATTCCCATTCGGCTTCCGTCGGCAAACGATACTCTAAATCTACCGGTAGTCGCCCTTCTTTTTTCTCATGCTCCGTGAGCCACTGACAAAACGCACGCGCATCACTCCAACTCACACATACCACTGGAAAATCATCGCGCATCGGAAACTGAAAATTCGGATCTTTCCAGCTCTTACCTGCCATTGGCTCCCATGGATGGATGACATTGGTTGTCAACTGGTAGCTTTTCCAAGTCGTATTAAAGCACTGGGTGTGGCCACCCGACTTCTCGGCATCAGTGATGTAATTTGTCTCCTCAACAAAGCGTTTAAACTGGCCTACTGTAACCTCCGTCCTACCCATCCAAAAACCATCCTTTACGGACATTTTCCTCGGCTGGTTACCTTCATAAGATTCCCTGACTGTACCTGCTTGGGCCCCACCCTCTATACCGGTCGCCCACGCCTTCTCCTCCGGAGTGCTACCCATCATGAATTCGCCCGGCGGAATATAGACAACCTCCAGGCTTACACTCTTTCCTAGGTCAGCTCGCATCGTCGAACCTTTTTTCGGTTCTTCGCCGTGAAGAGTTGTCACTGCAAAACAAACGATAAGCATCAGGTTGATGCAGCCAAAAAATGGGCTCTTCATATCGCAAATAACTCCTAATAGTTCAAACTCATTGCACCAACCAACCGAAGTTGTCAAAGCTACGGAAAACGGTCTGCTACTTTCGACATTCTTCAACTTCACAAATCGCTAAAACACAAAGTTTCATAGCTCGACAAGGAAGCTCATTTAAAACACGAAGTTGAACGGACTTCCTATAGACCACACACAAACACGTTGGTGAGTTTGCTTGATTTACGCTCACTCTACCTCGTATCTAATCTGTAGCCTTCCTAATTTTCCTCAGCTTGAGATTCTTAAATCCTACCGCGAGTAATTTTCAATTTCCTGCACTAGATCCTTGAGAAAAGCTGCTGCTGGAGCCCCATCAACTGCAGAGTGATCGAACGTTAAGCTTAGAACCATGCGATCTCTGACTACAATAGATCCATCTCCTGTGACTACGGGCTCTCGACGTATGGCTCCTAATCCGAGAATGGAAATCTGCGGGAGATTTACGATGGGTGTGAAACCATCAATCCCAAAACTGCCAAGATTGGAGATCGTTATTACTGCATCCGCCATCTCCGCCGCAACGAGTCGTCCACTACGAGCTTTATCAATCAGGTTCTTCGAATGTCGAGCGATCTCCTCTAGTGGCATTGAGAAAACGTTACGTACCACCGGAACCAAAAGTCCATCTTGAGTATCTACCGCAATACCCACATGAAAATCCTCCGGTGCCACCCTCGTCAGCCGATCGAGAGTATCGTTCCAAAGAAGAGACATAGCCGGGTGTTTGGCGAGAACCAAAGCGACATATTTCGCAAACAGGTCCGTAAAACTGGGAATGACTTGAGACTGTAGCTTTTTCTGAACCTGTCGATAATTGACTAATGCCGTGACATCGACCACGGTTGTCAGCGTTACCGGAACGGTTCGCGACAAGCTCTTCCTTAGCCTCTCAGCAATTGCCTTTCTGCG
>JAUMAI010000649.1:0-4533 GCA_032116775.1 Pirellula sp.
CCCGGTAGTACCTTCCGGTCCCTCATATCCAGATCGTCTGTTCCGCTGTCGATCATTGCTAGGATTTGATTGACCGTGATGTTGGTTCCGGCCTGGACTTGAACCGGCAGATCCTTCGGCTTATTGTTCGCCTCGGACATTTTATGAAGCATCCATCGCTCCCGTTGTTTCAGCCTTGGGTCTGCTTTCGGGTCCAGCAGTACCATCATCGACTCGTAAACGATTCGTTCCCGAACGTCTCGACTGATCGGCCAGTTTTCCGATACTGCTCGCAACTCCAGCCGGCGGTCCATCATCGACTTTGCAGCACCCCCCATCCCCATCGCATTTGCCTTCGCGATGTTTTCAGGGCTTAGCTCACGCCACCACGGAGAGAGCAGTTCTTGTTGTTGCAACTCGTTGGGTGCATCGTCTTGGTGAAGCGACGCTTGATCCACCGATACGGATTGATCCGTGTTCGGCTTCTCGTCTCCAACGCGAGGCAGACCGGGACAGTGTTCACCAACCACCGCCCCTGACCTAGCTCTTTTGTTTCTATTGCGGATCGCTCGACGTTCCGCGCCGCTTTTACGGCGGCTCATTATTTCAGCAAAAGCAGTAGTTCTGCTCTCGCCTCGGCATTGTCGCGAAACATTCCAAGCATACTCGAGGTAATCATTTCGCTATCGTGCTGCAAGACACCTCGGCAGCTCATGCAGGAATGCTTTGCCTTAACGATCACCGCGACACCTCTTGGGTCTAAGTTCTCGACCAGGGCCTCAGCGATTTGTTTTGTCATTCGCTCCTGGATTTGAAGCCGCCTTGCGAAGCACTCCACCAGCCTTGCCAGCTTGGAAAGCCCAACCACTCCACGCGAGCCACCAGGAAGGTATGCCACATCAGCAATCCCTACGAACGGCAGCAGATGATGCTCGCACATCGAAGTGAACTGGATTCCCTTCAAGACAATCACCTGATCGCAGTCCTCGGAGAACACACGCTCGAGTATCTTGCTTGGGTCCATTTGGTACCCTACGGTCATTTCACGCAACGCCTTCGCGTAACGCTTCGGAGTGTCCAGCAAACCCTCTCGGTTTGGATCCTCTCCGATTGAGCTAAGCAGGTCTCGAACCGCGTTCTCAGCGCATGGGATTTTAGCCGCATCGATCGACTTCATTTTCACCTCCAGTTGTTCATCTTGTGGGTTTGCAGCGATAGCTTCCAAGTATCGCTTTCCGAAACCAACTGATCGCACCAAGCCATTGTTCGAGCGTCTGCCTCCAATCCGCTAAACGCTGGCGAGATCAAATAGTGCTCGGCCTGGACTACCGTTTTCGGCAAAGCCTGACCGTATCCGCGAACGTATTTTACCTCGTTTGCGGTTAGCTGCTTGATTGCATGTTCGGCCACCTTGGGACTAACTGTGATCCAGTCGAACCCAGCAGGCAATGCCACCGAGCCGTTCGTTTCAATCGCCAGCTTGAAACCAGACTCACTGAGCTTGAGCAGAAGGTCTTTGTCCACTTGCAGTCCAGGCTCGCCTCCGGTCATAACGATCCAAACGCAATCGCCGTTGATCGTTTTCAGCTCGTCGAGGATTTGATCGGCGGTCATCCTTCTGCCGCTTTCGAACTCGGTATCGCAAGCGAACCCCCCAGGCGACTTGTCGTTTGCATGAATATCGCAGCGCATATTGCAGCCAGTAAACCGCATGAAGATCGAAGGCTCTCCGGTCCGAATGCCCTCTCCTTGGATACTCAGGTAAATCTCGTTAACCCAATACTGCTTTTGCATAGCAATTTTCTGTTTCCCAAAGTGTGACTGAAATCAACTTCACTCCCGTTCCAGCCAAGCACTCTGGACCGATGAACTTGAGCAGGAATTCTGCCATATTCTCAGCCGTCGGATTGCTTGGCATCAAGTACATCTTGGTTCCTGGAAGTGCAGAAACCGCATTGATTGCATCGAAATCGTAACTGTACAGAATGAATCCGTGATCCCAGTGTTGATCGATCCATCCTCCGAGCTTCTCTTTAAGGACGGAAAAATCAATCACTCGACCGATTGAATCCAAGTCCCCTTGCGCCTCGAACAAAGCGACATAGTTGTGGCCGTGGAGATTCTTGCATTTAGTTTCGTGGCCGTGTACCCGGTGTCCGGCACAGAACTGGATTCGTCTAGTACAAGTCAGCATCGTTTCTTCCTCTCGATGATATCCAAGCCAACACCGCAACGCAAACCATCCCGCCGACGATCTTGAATCCGCATTGCCAAAACAGAACGTCCAAAGAGATTACACCGAACGCAATCAACTGAAAAGCCAGTGAGTCCACAATTGCAGATGCCGAATTGCTTGCGATCATCTTGCGATTCTTTGTCTGTCCTGCCATGGAAAGGTACACCATCCAGTCCGACAACCCGCTGAAAAAGAACGCCGACGCACTCGCAACACAGACCGCAAGCGGAGCGACCATCCACGATACGGCCGATCCAGCGACCACCAGCGCCGAGAGCCTGCCAAACGATCCATTCCATCGCTCATGCAAAACGTCACGCACAGTCAGCTCGAACGGGATCATCGCCAAAGCGGTCAAAGGCAAGACCACCGGCCCGAAATATCCCACCAGTCCATTCGCACAGACCGCCATCGCCAAGTACGAAACAACTAAAATCCGGCTGTCCATTTGCCACCATCCTTTTCCACGATCGCGCCGTTCTCCCCGTCCTCAGAAACGATCGCCACGGTCGCGTCCAGGTTCTCGATCATCCATTGGCCCCAATGCTCGCAGGACCAGCCTAGCGTCACTTCTTGCGCCTTCTGTTCGTTTACCTTCGCAACAGCCCAGTTCTTCCACTCGATGAACTCTATGTCGCGATTTGCGTGTCCGACTGGCCTTCGCAGCTCAACGTGGAAAACGTGTCGGTGGATCGTTCCGAGGTAAGCGTACCGTTCAGGAGCGTTCGGCCAATGATGGAAAGCCTCAAACGTAAACCGGCAAAAGATTTTGGTCATAAGCTCTCGAACTCGCTTCGGTGTCTTGCTATGGCGTTTCGTAAGCATTCGTCGTTTGAGTCCGAAAGGCCAGTTGCAATAAAAACCCTGGTTCCAAATTTCTTGTAAATGTCAATTACATACCTAACCCACGAATCGACCGTAACGTGGCGAGATACAAACGCATCCATTCCTAGCGATGCGTTACTTCGCCAGTGTTCCTTGTTGTTGAGTTGAGTTGCTGAAATGCCAAGCGTATCCAGAATCGCTCTGAATTGCTTGTTCTTTATTACCTTGCCCCTTGTTGCATAGTTGCAGTCTATCCATTTTCCAGCGCCAAGATAAATATCCATCCTTCCGTACATCTGAGAACTAGCCCAAGAATTTGAATCTACGCTATAAGGTCTGAGTGAAAAGAATTCTTCGCGTACAAATCCGAGCCAATGAACGTTCCGGCCTGCCGCCCATTGCATCTTCTGCTTAATGTATTCAGGGCTGCAATGACCCTTCCCGGGTCGCTTCAACCCAGCGCAAGCGACATAGTCGCTGATAGAAAACAGATAGTCCATTCGCTCTTGGCCGTCTCCTAGAACGTGAACCGGAACAGGTCTGTACCCCGCTGCGAGCATTGCTTGAAGATTCGCATCGGTGCCAGCAGGATTGCCTACAACATCGAGAGCCAGATAACGAAACAGCCTATCGGCCCACTTGTCGAGGAAGGTGCAATACTCTTGCAGCGTGATTTCCATCCCTGTTGACTTCGCGGTGAATGCACCGCAATCTAAGAGGACGTCAATGTCGTCTCGCTCCATGTGTGCCTCGAAAGTTTTTCGGCACTTCTTGGCGTACGCATAGCTTATCAGAACTGGAAACTTCATTTACATTACTCGGCTCTTGTAAGACAGCCCGAGCTTCTTAATTGCTTCGTCCAGCGTTGCCTTCACAGTATCTCGGTCGCTCGCGGTAACTGCGTCGAAACGAATTGAATAGGTTTCTTGAGAGGGATCGTAGTTTCCTATGCCATCCACATCTGCTTGAGGTTTGCCCTGCCATTCGTCGGTGCTCATTTCTGCAAGGTTCTTGTAATCTATTGCAAAGTCTGCAAGCAATTGATTATTGAATCCAATGTCCTCAATTAGCAACTCCAACGCCGAGTCGTCAACGGTCGCTAGTTCACTGGAAGCATCTAAAAGCAGGATTGCCTTTTTCTCGTCGTCTGGGCTTAGCTCCACATATTCGACGTCAACCATGGTATCGTCGCCAATGCCAAGAGCCTGCATTGCCCTTTCATGGCCGTCAACGATATGTCCAGTCAAGCGGTTTACGATCACCGACTTAATGAACCCTAGCTCCTGGATTGAAGCCGAGACAACGTCCCGCTGCTTCTGAGGATGCCGACGGTGGTTGAACGGGTTCGCAAGTAGTTGCGATGCAGCGACCTTGCCATGCCCGACGATCTTTGACCGCCACTGAGCCGGTTCGTTTTTATTTTTCGCCATGGTTACTCCGAGGTTCGAGGAACCAACAGAGTAACACCTTGCCAGCGCTGACGCAACCGACCT
>JAUMAI010000650.1:0-4775 GCA_032116775.1 Pirellula sp.
CTAAACCAGAAGAGCCGAAACCGGAAGCTCCCAAACCTGAGACTCCAGCCAAAGCGGACTCTCCCAATGGGCCTAAAGTCTCCGTGGTACTGGAAGGCTTAGACAACCCATGCGGTATCGCTGTTCAGCCTGAGACCGGAGTCGTGTTTGTAGCCGACAGCGGCGCCCTGCGAATCGTCAAGATTGTCGATGGCAAAGCCGAACCAGTCGTCACCGAATTCACGGCGGACATCTATGGGAAAGGCCCACAGTATACCGTTGGTCCTTTGGGTTTAGCTTTCCTTGATGCGAACACCTTAGTTGTTGGTGGCGGCGGTAAGCCAGACGGCGAAGACCAGATCTTTGTTTTCAACCTCAAAGATGCACAGCTACCACTGAAAGCGGAACAAGCAGTAAAGACCTTCAATCTGCCTGCCAATGGCGAGACCAAGCCTGAAGGTAATTTTTATGCTCTTGGCGTAACTGCCGATGGTATCTATGTGACCTGCAATGGCGACGACACGAAAGGCTGGGTCTCTAAGGCAGCCAGAAATGGAACCGATGTGACTGGCTACGAACGTTATCTCGCCACTAAAGAAGCGGTCGAAGTCGATGCACCTGTCGGCATCGCCGTCAGTCCACGTGGCGAATTGGTCATCGGGCAAATGGGGGAAATCAATGTTGGCAACGACAGTCTCCTGAGCTTCTATGATCCAGCCAGCAAGAAGTTACTACTCAATCTCAAGACCGAACTACACGACATTACCGCTCTGGCATACAGCCCAAGAAATCAGCTTTATGCTTTAGATTTCGCTTGGTTAGATACCAACCAGGGCGGCTTGTTCCAGCTTCTCAAGGATAACGAGAAAGGTGTACGCACCAAAAAGATCCTGCCTCTCGACAAACCAACTGCTATGGCATTTGGTCCTGATGGTTCACTCTACGTGACCATCATCGCTGGTGAGAAGAACGGCAAGCTAATCAAAATCGACCCAGGCTTATAGGTTCTCCGAAGAGATCTGCAGAGCGTTTCTGACGGATCTCGAGTAAGCCCGAAATACAAGATGAGGCTCGTGTACCAAGTTAGGTGCACGAGCCTTTTTCTATTTCTGATCACGATAAGCTGGTGCTTCGTGCAAACCGACAGTTTTCCGTGGTAACCGCTGCGATGCCACTAATTCGGCCAGCTGCCATTCCTGGCAACGCATCACAACCGGCTGGAACGAGAACTCTGCCAATTACGATAAATACCGCTATGATCGGTTCCCGGCAAAATGTCGTTCACTGGCGGCTTAAGTCGATGAATGGCATTCAAACCCAAAGCCATAGCAGCCCCAGCCGCAAAGCCGCCGATATGGGCCCACCATGCGACACCACCTGCGCTCGCTTCGAGACTCATCAGCGAGCCGTTAACGATTTGAATCAAAAACCAAATCCCCAGAAACACAGGAGCTGGTATGACAAAAAGCGGGAAGAAGATAAACAGAGGTATCACCGTCAATACGCGTGCGTGCGGGTAAAGCACCAAGTATGCCCCCATCACTCCAGCAATGGCCCCGGAAGCTCCGATTGTTGGAACGGGTGAATCGGAATTGGAAATCAAATGCGCCATGCCTGCGATAAGACCACTTCCCATATACATCAGAAAGTAGAGCGGTCTTCCGAATCGATCCTCAACGTTATCGCCGAAAAGATATAGAAACCACATGTTCCCCAAGAAGTGTAAGAGACCTCCGTGCAAAAACATCGACGTGAACAGGGTTAGCCATTCTGGGACAGCGGCCGGCAACAACTCCCGATAACCTCGTATTTCTTGCACCCCGAAAGGTGTTTGCACCATTTCGGCAGTCGGTACTAAAATTGGGTCCTCGGGCCCCGCGATACGCAGCGGTATCATCGCAAACCGCTCAATAAAGATTTCAACATTAGCTCCTGAAAGCAGTTGAAGAATAAAGCCGGCTGTACAAAGTCCAATCAGCGCATAGGTCACGAAGGGTACAGTTCGCGAAGGAATATTATCTCTTATCGGAAACATCGTCGAACCTAACCACTGATCAAAGAAATGACTTAAAGTTATCTCTACCTAAGAGCGTAGAATAACGCATTGCTGGATGGGGTTGAAGCGGCGGTGTAAACACCCTAGTGGCATCGACTCATAGCGACCAATAATTTACTTTTAGAGTCTATGCAAAATCTTTCAACCAACGAAAAACCCTCAACCATACTGACGCATGGCTGAGGGTGTATATCGTTCGCCTACTGATGCATTCCGACAAATAACTCGATAGCGAGTCGATTAGTCTGGAATATCGATATGTTCCTGTGAAGCAGCTTCGCGGAGCTTGACTAAGGCCCTAGCTTCTAGCTGACGAACACGTTCTTTAGTGACTCCCATCTGATCGCCCACTTCTTTCAAAGTCAGCGGTTCATTGGAATGGTCTAAACCAAATCTTCGAATGATGATCTGTTGCTCGCGTTCATCAAGCTTGGACAGAATCCGATTGATCTGACTCTGGCGTTGGCTCTGAGCGATTTGTTGAGCAAAATGATCACCACGACTATCTTGCTGAGTCATCAACACTTCTTCGCCGGTGGTTCGGAATCGATCGCGATGTTTGAACTCATCGGGGATAGTGCGTGCAAAATTCTTCATAATGGCCCAGCTAGCGTAGGTGCTGAACTTATTTCCTCGAGCATAATCAAATTTTTCGACGGCTCGTATCAAAGAGATATTACCATCGCTGATTAGGCTAAAGAGTTCGCCACCGTTGCCGACATGCCGTTTGGCAATCGAAACGACCAATCGCAAGTTAGCCTGAACAATTTGATTCTTCACTTCAACAGCCTGCTGGCTGAGGGAATCAATCTCGTCCATAACCGATGACTTGGGTTGTTTGACATCGAGCTGCTCACGGAGTTTTGAAGCTTTGTACTTCAAGTAATTCATCTTTCGAAAAAGATGATACTCTTGCTCACGGGTCAGCAACTGATTGTCGTACAACGAAGCAAGATACGGTGGCAAACCAGCTGGCGGCTTGCTCTTGCGTGGAGCGATGAAGGCCTCCGGCATTTTTCCCAGTATCTCTGCTTCTAACCGCGGATTTTCAAACTCTGGATTGGGCATGTAATCCAAAGGTAAATCCATCAAACGGATAGCCCGCTGCTCACCCAGAATCCTTAATATGCTGCTACGCGTGCGACCATAACGTTTGCACAAAGCGGCAACCGATGTACCTCGGCGATATTGTTGGTAAACCACTTTTTTATCATCCTCAGTTAAAGTGGGCCGATGATCTGGGAAAATAGCAACTTCCGGGTGCTTCTGATCAAAGTTCTTGATGGTGTAACGAATCGTCTCCACACTGCGATTCATTTGTTCTGCCAAGCGCTTAGCTACCTCAGATGGATTAACACCCATCGTAGCTAGACGACGTGCACGCTCTAAAAGTTCCGATTTTTCATCTTCGGTTAATTGGCTAAAGCGCTCCCCACGTTTCACTTTCTCTCGATTCGACTGCAAGAATCGCTCGACACTGCTATGGAGAAAGCCAACACGCTTGCGACCTTCATGAACAAACTTACGACTGACCAAGCCTTGATCACGCCAGCGCGAGATTGTCTTGGTCGAGACGTTGAACATCTTGCTTAGCTCTTCAACGGTATGTACTGGCTCTGCCGCTTCCTCAACGCGCATATTCAGCGAGCTGGAAACATCTTCGACAAACAGTCTCAAATCGTGTGCAGCATCTTCGCCTTTGATCAGCTTGCGCTGGCTGGCATCGGGCCGAACTTCCATCAAGCGGAAAAAGATAAAATCGTAAGGATATTCGCGCGTCATCTCTAATTCGACCAAGAGTCGCTCTGCGCGCGCTACTTGCTCGATACGCTTGGCTCGAGGGGCGAAGCGTACTTGTTGATCTCTTAGTTCTCTTAACAATGCGATGCGATAATCGTTGTGCATCTTCTTCCACCCTCACCCTGCTGCGAGCTACCGTCCGTTGATTCCCTGCGGCTTCCGGCCGCCGTACGTCAGCTCGATTGTCGGGAGCGATCTCTTCCTGAGGTCCTCTCACCACCAAATTGAAAAGGTTCCCCACAGCCAACTCCGGCCTGTACCTTTTCACTCTGCCCATTGACACTCTCTTGTGTGGACGCTGCCACTGATACTTTGGTTCACTGCACTGCAAATCCTGCAGTTGCTTTCCCCAGATTTTTTCGTCGCTTGATCTTGGCACACATCCGCACTACGTCAAAAACATTGTCGCAAACGGTGTACCATTCTTTGGTTCCCTTAACCCCTAGGCTTTGTCTGCATCTGCAGATTTCTGAGACGATCTACCCGATCAATGCCTTTTTTCTCGGGTAGAAAACGCAATTCGCTTGGAATGTTGGGGCTCTGCCCAACGGAGCAAGAATTCTTTTTGGCCACCTAACTGTCCTTTGTTAGAAGCAGATTTTACTACAATTGTCACTTTTACATCCAATTTCCGCTGCCAAACCTTCCTAAACTGTACCAGAACTGGTAGCGATTTGACACGCACCGTCTCATTTTGCGACAAGCTGCACACTCGCACCGCACCCGCCCAGACTCGCACAGAACTCCCAAGCTACCCAAGCCTCCAAGTGCAGTCACCCTCCGCGGAGCAATTCCAAAGTGGTTTCAACCGGAGCCCTCAAACTGCCGACAACCGATTAAAGCGGAAAAGTTGTTGCAGGATGCATCACAGGAAAGGGAAGTCCATGTGGAAGATGGGTCGCCGGAAATGGTTAGCTGCCTGCACGTCTGTAGCAATACT
>JAUMAI010000651.1:0-6726 GCA_032116775.1 Pirellula sp.
TTTCACGACGATCAACGCCGATGGCTCCAAAAACGAAGATAAATCGCGCGGATTGATGATGAGCGGTGATAAGAACTTCAGGCCATCCGATGCGATCTTCGCGCCGGACGGATCGCTATATATCAGCGATTGGCACAATGTCATTATTGGGCATATGCAACATAATGTACGCGATCCGAATCGCGATCATACGCATGGACGCATCTATCGTATGACCGCTATCGGGCGTCCCCTGCAGCCGATTGTGCCAATCGATGGTCAGCCGATTGCTGCGTTGTTGGATAACCTTAAGTCGCCGATTGACGGCATACGACATAGAACTCGGGTTGAGCTTAGCGAAAGAGACTCGCAGGAGGTTATCGACGCGGTGAAGGTATGGATCAAACAGTTTGATCCACTGAAAAAAGAAGATGCCCATCATCTGCTGGAGGCTCTTTGGCTTCATCAGCAGCATAACGTAAGAAACACTCAATTATTGGGCTTGCTGCTCAACTCTCCAGAACCAAATGTGCGCGTGGCAGCTAACACTGTCAAACATTTTTGGTTCAATGTGGAGCGCTCGGTACAAGGTGGAGTTATCGGCGAATCGTTAGCCAAGGAAACGCAGAAGTCGGGTATTCTTAGCGACACTCCCGAATTGACCACGATTCGGATTGGTACTATTCCCGAGAAGATGCGGTATGACGTAAACAAGCTTACCGTGAAACCGGGCAAGAAAGTTAAGCTCACTTTTGCGAATTATGACTTTATGCCCCACAACATTTTGCTTGTTAAGCCTGGCAAAGCTGATGACGTGGGATTGAAGGCCATCGCTTTGGGAGCTAAAGGATTCGAGGTTGGCTACGTACCTGAGAGTTCAGATATTTTGTGGTCCATCAAGTTGGTCGATTTTGGGCAGCAACAAGAGATTGAGTTTACTGCACCGCTGGAGGAAGGCGCCTATCCTTACGTTTGTACTTTTCCGGGACATCATCTCCTGATGCGCGGGACATTGTATGTCACCAACAACCTCGAGGAGTATTTAAAGAAGCATCCGGAAGATGAAGTGAAGATAACGGAATGGAAGTTGGCTGACTTGGCTGGGGATCTAAAGCGGGTGGCGGAACATCGAAACTTTGAAAGAGGCGAACAGCTCTTTACCAAATTGGCATGTGCTCAATGTCACCAGTTGAACCAAGATCAAAAGAATCAGCGACAGAATGTCAACGTAGGACCTAATGTGCGCGACACTGTCAAGAAGTACAAGGGCGATGCTCAGGCAGTGTTGCATGAGATTCTCGAGCCGTCGCGTAATATCGAGGAGAAGTACCGCACGATCGCTTTAGCACTGGACGATGGGACGATCGTTAATGGGACAATCTTACAAGAGAATGAGGGAACTGTAACGATCCTAACTGGCTCCAATCCGGTTGTAGAACAAAAGATCCCAACGAGTTCCATAGACGCCAGGAAGCCTTCTACGACGTCCTTGATGCCCGTGGGCTTACTGAATTCGTTAGACAGAGAGCAGATTCTAGATTTGCTCGCTTATGTTCTGGCGGAAGGTGATGCCAAGGCGGCTCCGTTTCAGCACCGACACTAATAGCGGGGCTGGTTAAAAAATAAGCACGCTCGTCTGTCGCAATTTTCTGATGGCGATGGGTTAGCGTGCTTTTATTTTGGACTTGCCGTAGTGTAAAACACGGGGTTAGGTGGTCTGCCGAACTTCAACATTCCAGCCCTTTACGGAGCTGAAGCGAATGGATTTATTGGGAATGTCGCTCATACGGTTGAAGGTCCTATCGGTTGTCCAGTGCCCGCTGTCGATTTAAGTAGAAGTTGATACTTTACGTGGTTGAAGGGTAGAGGGCTGAATTTATGGCCAAAGGGCAAGTTATCGACCGTCGCACCTCGTTAGCTTGGTCTGCGGCTGGGATCGTTGGGTTGGCTTCTGCTAAGGCGATCGGGGCAGATCAGGAATCAGAGCGACGTATTATCGATTGCCATACACACTTCTACGATCCCTCGCGCCCCCAAGGTGTACCGTGGCCAGGTAAGCAAGATAAAGAACTGTATCGAACTGTGTTGCCACAGGAATTCCAAAAGCTTGCTTTGCCATTGGGTATTGTCGGAACAATCGTCGTTGAAGCGAGTCCCTGGCTAGAGGATAACCAGTGGTTGCTGGATTTAGCGGCGCGTGATCCTTACCTGGTTGGAGTTGTCGGTCGGCTCGATATTCTCGATGTTGCTTTTCCGAAGGTGCTCGAGCGATTCACGAGAGATCCACATTACCGAGGCATTCGCATTTCGGTAAAGGATGTGGCTGAGGTATTGAAGGAAGGTAATAAGCTAATCGATCATTGCCGGCTGCTGGCGGAATATGATTTGACATTGGATGTTAATGGTGGACCTGAGACGCCACAATATGTCGCTAAATTGGCTGAGAAGGTTCCGCAATTGCGAATAGTCATCAATCATATCGGTAATTTACCAATCGATGGTAAGGATCCTCCGCAGTTGTGGTGCGAAGCGATGGAAGCAGCGGCAGGCAAGCCGAATGTTTTCTGTAAGGTATCCGCGTTGGTGGAACATACAACAGAGAAGCCAGCACCGATCGATGGAGATTATTACGCGCCTGTTCTTAATACGCTATGGAGACTCTTTGGGGAGAATCGATTAGTTTTTGGTAGTAACTGGCCCGTGTCGAACCGTGCTGCGAGTCTGGGGGCACTGCTGAAGATCGTTGATGATTATTTTAGCGGAAAAGGTGAACTCGCTGCGACAAAGTTCTTTTCTACGAATTCAGAGCATGCCTATCGCGGCAGCCAACGATAGTTTTGGCATGCGTGCGTTCATGATTGTGTTCCGATGGATTGTTTTCACAGGGAAATTTGCGACTATGTCGGTTGGTTCTCTGTGTAGCGATGTCCTTTAGCCACTGTCGTTCGGGTATGGCTAACCGCATTTTTTGCAAAAACAGTTATTGACCCCCAACTGGCAATTTCAATGGCGTAGCGGTGGTTGACAGGTCGAATCTCAACCGACGCAACCAGGGCGATAGCGATCGAAAACAAATCGTCCCAAATTTGTTGACATCGCGGCAAAGTGTTTCATATAACTACATTCTGTAAAACTACAAAATGTAGAACATCGTGAGCGATCAGTAAGAGTTAAGGCTTCACTACGACCAGTTTGGCACGCAGTATCTCAGAAGTCGGTTGAAGGGTGTGCGGTGATACCACTTGTCGCGCAAGCGTAATACCTGATGGTATTCAAAGTAGATGTGCAGATCGCTTTGGGATGTGAGCCCAGTATTGGATTGTTGACGAGGATTGGGTGTTGTTCCGAGTTAGTCTGAACCGTTGGGTAGTCAGTCTTGGGAAAAGGAAAGGTTGGGAATATGCCTTTGCGATTAACGGGACAACAATTAGCGATCATGCAATTGTTGTGGGAACGTGGCGAGCAAACCGTTGCCGAGGTGCAGGAGGCCTTGGGGGGCTGCACCAAGCCAGCCTACAGTACGGTGGCGACTGTTCTGGGGAGGCTTGAGAAGAGGGGTCTGGTTCAGCATCGCCAAGAGGATCGCACCTACTTTTATTCCGCTTCGGTATCTGAGACGGGCGTGGTTAAAGACTTTGTCGATAGGGTCTTCGGTGGCAGCACTGCTGAGTTGGTTAGTCATCTTCTGGAGAACAAACAACTACCAGCGACTGAGCTAGAGCGTATTAAGCAATTGATTCGAAATTATGAAAAGTCACACCGGCCACAGACTGGCAAGTCGAGGAAGTGATGATCTTAATTGAATCCATCGCGGTAAACGTGGTTGCGGTCCTGTTAACCTTTGCTGTGTTTTCGACCATTGCGTTGTCGGTCTCGCTGATAATGACGCGGCTTATTTGGCGACGTAACGCAGCCGCACGCCTCTGCTGTCTGCGAGCGGCGGTTGTTATTCCGCTGGTACTTGCAGTTGTTTCTCCTTGGTTAGCGTCAGAGTGGTGTCCCATTGTTCGAGTACCCTCAATCGATGACCTGGGGAGATATCAGCAGCCAATCTCCGATGTAGCTGGATTAATAGGGAGAGAGGACCAGCAAGGCGTGGGGAAGGGGATTCCTCCAGTGGGTTCATTGGAGGGTAAGGTAGTAGAAGCGGATATGGCTTATGACGACAGCAAGTTTGTCACTGATTCTTCATTGTTTTCAGTCGGGCTGACGACAGGTGTCATTCTGGTGGCATTCGTCATTTGGCTTGTTATCACTGGCTATGGAATCATGGGCACTACACTGGCGATCCGGCGACTCAGGAAGCTCGTAAGAGATGCTGAGCCAATGGAAGACTCCGATGTTCTAGTCCGGTTTGATATGTTGAGGCAGCAGTGTCAACTCGGAGATAAGCTGACATTGATGTTGTCGGAAAACAGTGATGGTCCATTAGCGTTGGGGATCTTCCGGCCTTGCATTATGGTTCCTAGCCGCTGGTTTAGTGAATTGAGCCCGTCATCTCAGAATGCGATCTTAGCGCATGAGATGGCGCATGTGGCTCGACGAGATCCTCTGTGGAATGTTATCGTACAATTGGGGCTACAGATTGCTTGGTTTCAGCCCTTAAATCTTGTGGCACGGCAGCGATTAAAACGAGATGCCGAATTATGTGCTGATCAATATGCGACGACTTTGTTGGAGCATCCCACCGACTTGGCATGGTCTCTGATCGATATCTCTGAACGATATATGAAACTTTATTTACCCAGTTCGAACCCTCCAACCTTGGTAGCGAACATGGCAGGGCACGACACTGCGTTGGAGGAACGAATCGCGGCATTGTTGAGTTCGCATGCTGATGTTGGAATGCCTCGCTCGAGCGTCAAGAGAATCGTTGGCTTGTTGCTCATCGGTTATGTCGTGTTGCTCCTGCTCGCACCCCGTTTTCAAACTTCTCGTACTGATTTTTTTAAGGATTACACGGAGACTTTTTCCATGCGACGCTTAATTGCCAAAACTGGCATTGTGACTGGTCTTTTTCTTAGCCCCATCAATCCGGCACCCGCGGTTTCTTTCGCTGGGCAGGAGAGTGAATCCTCCAAGGAATCAAAGTCATCGATACCAGCGGAGTTGAATAATTTCCGCGGCATGTTAATTGGAAAGCTAGTGGATCGTGATATCGAGCGTGGTACGTTTCAGGTGAAAGTCGACTACGTATCGCGAGTTTGGGAAAACAATGGGGCCGGCAATCCTCGCGTGGCGGTGGGAAAAACGTTTGTCGTTGATGGTGTGACCGGCAAATGGTTAGATCAACTTCTTCTGCTGCGTCCTGGCGAGACACTCGAGTTTGAGGCTCAACATCGGGGCGGTGACACCCTTACCTTTCCCGGCGAATGGCTCAAAAAAGTTGCTCCTTTCAACGCCGAAGCTCACCCAGTTCCTCCAGAGGGCTTTAGAGGCTTTTCAGGTGTCGTAACAGGGACTGTCGTTAGTAAAAATGCTGAAAGCCATGAAATTACTCTGCGAATCGACTCGATCGACAAAACATCTGAGAGCAGCGGTGCTAAGGAGGCTGGTACCGGCAAAGGTAAGTCAATTGTGGTGGCAGGTTTCTGGGGAAAAATGGCCCAGGAACTCGATAAGTTAGAGAAAGGCGATCGTATTCGGACCGGGGTGCTGCACCGCGTGCCGAAGAGCGATCACTTTACGGTCGTCGAATTCGTGGAAGAACTATCGGGTAAAGAGGGCTTAGATTCAGAAAAGAGAATCACGACTTCACCTTCTTCATCGACCAAAGAGAAATCAAAAGATGGTTTTCCTGAGGGTATGGAGGGGTTTCGCGGAATCTTGCGTGGCGAACTGATCAGTCGAGATGTCGAGAAAGGTGAATTAGTGTTTCGCGCACAGAGAGTAACACGAACCTGGAAAGAAAATCGCGCTAGCGATACTGAATGTTGTCGTGGGCAAGAATTCGTGGTCAAACGAATCTCAGGCAAATGGCTGGATGTGCTGATCAGTCTCAAGCCTGGTGATATGATCGAAGTCGAGGCATTTCATAATGGTGGTAAACATCTAGACTTTGTGGCCGAATGGTTAAAGAAGGTAGAGTAAGTGATGAGCCATCTCGATAGAGTCTTGCGGTACTGGCTCGTGGTTGTGGGGCTGTCGATTTCAGCGTTCGCGCAGGAAGCGACAGTCATTAGGCCCGCGAGTGAGCGCTTTCAGGATACGACTACTGGTGAGGTACCTGATTTTCAGCGACATGTGATTCCGCTGATTGGACGCTTGGGGTGCAATACCCGCTCCTGCCATGGTTCTTTCCAAGGACGTGGGGGGATGGCATTGTCGTTATTTGGCTATGACTTTAAGGCAGACTCCAATGCCCTCACCACTCGTAGTGAGTCGGAGGAAGGCTTGCGGATTAATCATCAGGCTCCGAAGAATAGTTTGATTCTTCGTAAAGCGGCGGAACTGGTTGATCATGAGGGTGGCAAGCGACTGGATGTAGACTCGTGGCAATATAATTTACTGGAGAGGTGGATTGCTGCTGGCACGCCTGAAGCGTCGCAGGGGCGTAGCGTAATCTCGTTGAGGGTTCAGCCATCCGAGTTACGTTGGGATAGGCTGGGAAGTAGTAGTGTCATTAAGGTTGAGGCGATTTGGTCCGACGGCGTCCA
This sequence comes from Pirellula sp., assembly GCA_032116775.1. Taxonomy (GTDB): domain Bacteria; phylum Planctomycetota; class Planctomycetia; order Pirellulales; family Pirellulaceae; genus JAFLCP01. The sequence continues at coordinate 6,636 of JAUMAI010000651.1, forward strand.
GGAAGACGTAACCTGTTTGACTCGATTTCGCGTCAATGACGATTCGGTCGCAACTGTCGATAGTGATGGGCATGTATCAGCGATCGGTTAC
>JAUMAI010000652.1:0-5760 GCA_032116775.1 Pirellula sp.
TTTCCACCAAGTGCTGTCTGATTTTCTTCGCGATGCCTGACTGCGCAGTGATGAATCCTGTTGGAACAACAATAGCTGCACGTCCATCTGACTCTAAGGAATGAATGATGTGCTGGATGAAGAGCAAGTAGATCGCCATCTTTTTGTCTTTGTTCAGAACTTTTGGTATGCCCGCAAAGAATCGCTTCTTGTTTGCTGGCGTATCGAGTTGGTCGCGGAAGTCGGAAAAGTCGAGATTGAATGGTGGGTTTGAAACGATGAACTTGAATTTCCGAAGACCGGTACCTTTGTCCTCTCTATGGTAGGGAGCCAGTAGCGTATTTCCCTGAATGACATTTGGAATCGAATGAACCAAATTGTTAAGAATGAGATTGAGCCGTAGGAGACTAGAAGACTTTTGAGAGATGTCCTGGGTATAGATGGTGCAGCGATCTTCACCGATAGCGTGAGCCAAATTCATCAATAACGTACCCGAGCCAGCAGCAGGGTCGTTGCAAGTGACATTCTTAACCTTTTTGGGCACCAGGCAAGCTGCCATAATCTTGGCAACGGCATGCGGCGTATAGTATTCGGCGTACGTACCACCGCCGTCTTTGTTGTAGTCCTTGATCAGATACTCGAAGAGCGTGGAATAGAAGTCAAACTTCTCTGCGAAGATATGTTCGAAGCTAAAAGGAACCAGCTTGTTGATGATCGCCCTGGCGAAATCATCACGTCTGGATGCGACATACTGTGTGACTGCGTCGAACAATACAATCTTCTGACCGTCGTTGGTTTTGACCGAGAAGATATCAGCGTTCAACTTCGCAATGTCGAGTAGCGTCGAATCGAATAGAGCCGCAAAGTTATCGTCATTTTGTTTGGCGAATAGGGTCGCGAGAAAATGGCTTGGCTTAAGGCGTGCAGTCGATGCACCGAGTTGCATAAGCAGCATCTCGTAGTCCGCCTTCGACATTTTCCGAAGTGCAGCTTCCCAAGACTCCGCCTTGGCGAGTGCTGGCTCGATCCGCTTGATCTCGTGAGCAAATTTGTCGTTTAGGAATTTGTAGAGAAAGACCTGCGTGATGATCTTGAACTCATTTCCATCATTGCCCAAGCCATAATTTGCGCAAACGCCCTTAAGATCGTCGATGAGGGCGATCGCCTTGGCCTTAAATTCCTGAGATGTCATGCTGCGTGCTGTCCGTGGAACTCAGCGAGGTACTCTTTCATCACAAGGTTATTGATGAATAGCGTATTCTCTGCGTTAAGTGGTAGGTTGTGTTTGTTCTTCAAGATTTCGATGATGATACGAGTCATCTCGGTTTTTGCGAATGCCTCATTTGTGAGGACGCGAGCATTCTGAGATATGCATGCATCCGCTTCTGCCTTCAAAGCACTGAGCGCTTCAAATAGCTTTCGCTCATTCGCAGTTGGTTTGCCCTTCTCCATCAGCCTTTTATGCAGACGAGCGTACTTTTCATCGTTGGCATACTTCGCTCGCAGCAATTGGTTTTTGCGTTCCAACTCGCGAGCGCGGCTATGGATGCTCTTGAGCAACTCGATGTTCTCAAGCATCTCTGCTTGCGTGATCTCGGCTAGGTTCTTTTTCTTGAAGAGGCGTTCGAGCTCTTCCTTCAAAGAGATAAACGCTGGATCAGCTTGATCGAAATTGCCTCCAAGCCCCTCACGGGTACAACGCAACGTATCGCGAAGCTCGTCGGCAATGATCATCTCGGATTCTGAGACTTTGCGGAAGGTGAAGAGAACATCTTCGAGAGCCATGTTCAGAATGTTTACCGCTTCATCGGCATTCTCAAGGGCTTCCCGTTGGTTCAGGAGCGTGAGGTGGTTACTCGCTTCCGTTGCTAGCTGGTTGAGCTTGCGGAAGTCGAGCTTCTCCAGGAGTTCGTACTGGCCTGACAACCGGATGAGGTTGTAGAGGCTTCTGGCATCGTTAAGTGCTTTGACAATCTTTCGCATCTCCGCACGATCAATGATCTCAGTAATTTGCTGCGAGAATATCTCGGCATTGGCGGTGTCGAAATGAAACAAAGCATCCTTGATTGCTTCGATGTCAGCCGCGATCTCCTCTTCCGTTTTGAACAGATCAGAATAGTTCTGTAATTCGTCACCAAGCTCACTCTGCAGTTCTTCGAAGTAGTTTTTGTTCGTCTTCTCAAACTCGGACTCGATGTTCACAAAGTCTACAACGCTGCCATATCGATAACCTTTATAAGGGCGGTTCACTCGCGTGAGCGCCTGCAGCAGATTATGTGCTTTGATGATTCGGCCAAGGTACAGCTTCTTGAGTCGAGGTGCATCGAATCCCGTGAGCAGCATGTTGAATACAAACAAGATGTCGATCTTGCCTGCTTTGAAATCTTCTACTTTCTCTTTGCGTTCACTCTTGGTCCCGATATCGTGAAGTATCACGGCGTGAGTCTTAACAGAGGATTTGGCCGCTGCGTACTGCCCTGGCTTTTCAGCAACGCTTGGAACGGCTGTATTCAGCGGCGGTAACGGAAGGGCTGGTGTTGGGGCCGTTGGTGTTGGAGTGCCGCTGCCATAATTGGATTCGAATATGCGAGCCATCTCTTTGGCTTGATCGGATGAGTCGCAGATAACCATCGCGCCCGTCGTGAAGTCATTTTTCATGACGCGAGAGTTTTCGAAATCGTTCACGATGTAGTCGAGCATCGGTTCGACGAACTTTTCGTGTGCATAGACCAGCGTCCTGTTGTCGCCGTCCTTCAAGATCTTTATTTGAGCGAGAGTTTCCTGCAATTGAAGCTTGTACTTTGTCTCAATCGATTCACGAAGCAACCGTAACGTGTAACCGTCAGCGATGGAACGATTGTAGTAGTACTTGTGGATGTAATCGCCAAATAGGATCTTAGAGTTGTAGATGTGGCGTTCGACGAGATTACCCTCGTCATCGTATGTGCTGTACAACGTGACGTTGAGCAGCGGTGTGCCTGTCAGTCCAATCTTGATTGCATCGCTATCTGACTGATTGAGGTTGGCTAGGAAGCTTCCCTTCGGGTTATAGCTGCGGTGAACTTCATCGAGGAAGTAAATCCGCTGCATACCAAGCGCGTAGTCGGTGCTTCGGATGACATCCGGATCGTCTTTGAATCGCTGGATGTTTACGACGGTGATCTCTGGCTTGCCTGAATCATTATGAATCGCAACATTCGATTTAATGTCTTCGGCGAACTCATCGCGCGAGTTGATGTGGTGTACGTGAAGCCCGCGACTGAGGAATTCGCGACTTGCCTGATCAAGCAGATCGATACGGTCCACGATGAAGTAGAACTTGGGGACAACGCCTTTCTTTTGGAAATAGCTAGTGAGATAGTGGACGTTATAGAACGCGAGTGCGGTCTTTCCGCTGCCTTGAGTGTGCCAAATGATCCCTTTGCGAACACCAGCTTCTATCTTGCTTTCGATTGCTTTCGTTGCAAATATCTGCGGGTATCGCATGACGTGTTTTTCGTAACCATGTTCGGTCTTCACGTATGCGAGTGCAAAGCGAAGCAAGAAAGCGAGACGCTCCCGTGAGAAGAGTGAGGTACTAAGCCGGTTGGTGGGACTGTTGGGGTTTTTGTTCGTTGAAAACTCTGGCGAATGTTTGATGCTGGTCAAATTGTTATCGGACAAGACAAGATCTTCGATTGCCTCGTCCTCTGGCTGCAGCAGTTGTGCGAGGTGCAGCGATTCTTCCTCGCGGAAGTAATTGAATGCTGGAATACCATAAGAGGTCGAGGCATAGAATGCACCTTGCAACGGTTCGGGCGATCCGTCCTCGTACTCCATATTATTGGAGAAGACCATTAGTTGCGTGATGTTGATGAATCGCTTGAACTTGGGATTTCGAAATCGCCGGAGGATACGATCTCGTTCAGCGACGATGCCTTCTCGATTGTTTGGCTTTTTGACTTCAATGAATACGAGTGGCAGGCCGTTGATCAGCAGCGTGATGTCTGGTCGAAATTCTTCGTCGTCTTTCTTACAGGTAAACTCAGTGACGACATGGAATGTGTTTCGTTCAAAGTTCTCGAAATCGATGATCTTGATGCCCGACGTTTGCGTCAGGCGCTCATAGAACTCCTTTCCCAAGTCCTCGTTGTCAAGCATCAGACTTAGTTGGCTTAGGACATTCGCGATTTCAGATGCGGTAGCGTGTGGATTGAGTACCGATAGGCTGTCGCGAAAAATCGACGGAACGATGTTGCATGTTTCGTCCCAAGCGAGCCCGTTCAACGAAAGGTACTTGTAGCCCAATCGCACTAGGTGAAGGATGGCAGGGATTTTTACCCTGGAGTCTTCGTTGAACTTCATGGACAGCCTCAATCTGTATTTTGGATTCGCGGGCAATGGATCGAGTTAGTGGGTACTGTTCACCGGCTTGGCGGTCTTTTTGAGGAACTTGTCCAAGTCGCTTCGTTTGAACAATCGGTAACCATTCGCCGGATTCCGATGCATCGGGATCTCGCCACGAGCGGCCCATTTGCGAAGTGTGTTTTGCGCGACGCCCAGGTATTCTGCAGCGATTGCGGTGTGCATGTATTCGGTTAGTTTGGTCATCTAATGGTACCTCCCGATGTTCCACAGTAACTCGGACAGACATAGTCTAGCAAGCCCTGCACGTTGCTGGGAAAGTCAATGGGGTTTTGATAGGATTAGGTGTGGCAGACAAGGAAAGGTTGGCCACGCCGGTTTACTTGTGCGTTCTCGGCGTGTACTTCCGCTCGTTGGCGGCTTTTCTAGCCGTTCGTAATTGACGTGCCCACGTGGCAAACGTCGGCAATTTGTAGTCGACCAGCTCGCCCGTGAAAGGATCAGTGAAATCCTCTTCAACTAACAGTTCGTAGGCTTCACGGTCTTGGAGCCGCTGCTCCTTTTTTGCCTCGGCCCACTTGAATGAGAAGTACGATTTGCGCTCGGAAGGCGTACACTTTTCCAGTGAAAATTCAGGGGTAGTAGGATCAGCAGCCGGTGTTAGCCAATGACGCACCGTCTCGGCATAGCAGTCCGGCAACTCATTAGCTCTCCGCAGCAGTAACTGATATGCACCCGCATCACCCTTTAGCCATTCCGAATAGGCCACGAGGTCATGGTCATCCTTAGGTAAAGGCCACGGCAGGACCTTGTCACCAGTAAATCCGAACACGTCATGGATTGCAGCAAGAGACGCCCACTTTTCGGCTATTGAAATCGATTCATTCGATGGCGGAAGTGGCACGGCGGGAAGTACCGGAAACCAATCTGAACACCAATCGGGGTCGTTCTTGCGGAGCTCGTTTTTTTTCTCTTGTTCAATCGCAAACGCTTTAGCTTTGTCGTTCCACGTTGTGGCCCACTCTCGGACACGCCCTTGAACGATCTCCAGCCCAACCCGATCCCAAATAGCTGCATGAATCTCACGCGCTACCGGAGTCCAGACCGGATTTTGAAAACAAGCAAAGGGAAGGATTCCCAACATGATGCCGCTCCCTGATCGTGGTACCTGAGGAAAAAACAGCGAGGTCAGGTTTCCGGGGTTCGATCCGTCGATCTAGCCGCACCGTTGCTTGATGCCCTTACGGCAAAAAAAACGAGGAGTAATCGATAAGTAACAAATCACTGATTCTTCCTGGATCGAAGTCACCATAAAACTAAGCCGCTAACAGAGCACATGCTTCTTGGAAAGCAATTTCTTTGATTTTTGCGCCATCGCCGAACCAGAGCGAATCCAAACGTAGCCATGCGTTGGGGTGCGATTCATAGTGGTCAATC
>JAUMAI010000653.1:0-4559 GCA_032116775.1 Pirellula sp.
CTGGCCGCTTTTTGTTTACCCTAAATACTTTTGCTTGCAAAACAAACCGGCGGAACGCCGGTCACACCCCCCCCGTAATCAGTCGAGCATGTGCAGGGGCAACAATCGAAAGCAACAAATCACGCATTGAATCTGATTCACAAATTGGTTCAGTATTCGCCGCAAATGCGATACTTCGGAGTATATCGGAGTAATGAGTGTCGATCGCAGATTTATCCAATTGTTCTATGAACTCCATTTCATCGGCGGCTGCCAATGGTTTGCCAATCGCCGTCAGTTGGTCTGCGCATTGATAGTACGACTCAATTGAGCCCTTTCGAAGTACGAAAAGACCACATGTTTCGAGCAGATCGAGAAGAACCTTCAATCTGATCTTAATTTCACTCCATCCTCCTCCGATTTTGACCAATTCTTCTTCACCGGACGCAAACAATGTGCCAAATGCAGCTCTGCGTTTGCTCTGCTCATCATCGTCATTTTCCTTCTTGTTTATCCAATACGGATGATGCACAGCAAGCCCTTGAATCTTCGACCAGTGCTCCTTCACGGTTGTACAGAAGTCTGAATAAATCCTACTTGCCATTTCGGCCGCAGATGGGAAACCATTGTGCGCTGCTCTAACGTTGACCTGATCGCAATCCGAGAGCAATTGGTTGATCAGGTCAAGCCCATCAGTAATTCCGTCCGCATCTGTTAGTACCACTGGTGACTTTCCGGCTAGCCGCATCAATTTTGCTACAACAGGCATCTGTCCTTTACCGATAACAGGAAGAATTTGTGAGCCAGATGCTTCAAGATGAAGGTCCGATTTCCTAGCTAACGCACTACAGATCAACACGTCAGATGGACCTTCGACAAGTAGCGGGCGTTGACAAAATAGCGACAGCTTGTGCTCTTGTCCGAGTCTAGTAAGTAGCGTCGCGATCTTCTTACTCTTGAGCACGCCGTCATTTGCAGGGATCTGAATCGGCTCCAACTTCAAATCGTAACAAAAAACCAACGATAGCAAGTCTTGTGGTTTCACGATCTGAATCAACTCTGTCGAGTGCGTAGCTATTACGATGAATTTCTTGTTGCTCTTTGGTATTGGTTCGCCGGCGACACTAAGCATCTCATTTAGGAGAAACGCTTGAAGCTGTGGGTGAAGAGATACTTCTGGCTCATCGAGTAGAAGCGCTCCTACATCGTCATCGTAAAGCGCTGACAAAATACCGACTAGGTGCATGAGACCAGACGCCTCGCGCCCAGACGAATAAGGTTGCGAGTCTCGTTCGAGCCTTGCAAAGGAAAGTTTGAGTGATCCAGCATCCCAATCCACAATCAGTTGCCTACGAAAAAGCTTCTTCAACCTTTCCTGGATTTTTATGAGTATGTCAGCTCGTTCTGCTAGTGTTTGAAAATCTCCGTTGAGCGTTTCGGTTTGATGTCGTCGAACGAGGTCCTTTTTACTTCCATATGACGCGTTATCGTATTGCGGATTACCCCCATGCTGCCCGTTGTAGTCTGAGCGAAATTGCTCTGTCATTCCCATTCGGCCAGCCGACAAGAATCTGACTTTCTTTCCGCTTGCTATCGAAGAAAAGCTATTCCTTAATCCACGCAAGAGATGGGTCTTTCCGGAACCATTTGGACCGAGCAAGACAGTGAGCGCAGAGTTGAGCACGATCTTCCTCGTTATTGGTCCGTCACTGCTGTCAATATTTGAAGTTAGTTCAAGCGGCAATGGCACGCGAGACTCCTTGTTGAAAGTAATATTCGACGCACGAATCAAGTGCCAGCATGCAGCAAAATCTGTGCGATCAAACAGTCTGTATGCATCGTTTGATGGTGGTCTGGGTTCAGAATTCTATCAGATTGTTCGGATGGGCGAAATGTTTCACTGCATCTTGAAACTTGCAATGCAATCCTTCATGCGGCAGGCCCTGTTTAGCCAAGTCAGCCTGAATTCGTGTTTCAGCCAACTTACGTACAAGTCAGCGGTGCATTCGTCAGAAAGTTCAGCGATCCTTATCCCTCATCTTTTTAGGCAATCTCGCGAACAATGAACAGCAACACATGCCTGAACTATTCACTGCCGATGTGGCTCGACTGAGGAAGGCATCTGTCTTGTAAACAGGTCCATACTGGCGAGAATCCAGTCATCGGCTCTGGCAACTGAACTGCCTGTTTAGATTACATCAACCAACAACGAAAGTATCTGAACAAATAGCGAGAGCTATCATTCATGCGATTTTGGCACGTTTGGTCACAAGCAAGAGAAAAATCGGAATCGTTTTTTTGGGTGGTGGAATATACCTTGAAGCCTGGCCATCTCGGGGGCGAATTAGGCTTTATCGCCGAAGTGAATCGATGCAATCTCCTGTATCACGGGCGTGAAAGCTCGAACTAACAGCTCGAAGAATCGCACGAGGCATTTCGGCTGAAGATAGACTTACCAAATCTTGAAAGTCCTGTTCCACGATTCTGGGGGATGAGAACTCGAATCTTCTTTTCGAAAACGCGGCACGCCAAAACTGCTCGATGAAAGGAGAGAAGAGCATTCGATAGATGGCGGAATTGTCACCGTACCATGAGTCTGCATGGGAAAGCCCAATGACATGCGCCGTGAAAGCCGTTTGTAGATCTTGGTTAAAGGTCGCAGCAAAGTAGCTAAGAATCTGTATTTCACGGCAATCGGAAGAGTAGTCAGAGATGGCAATTACCGCGTTTTCGCTGAGCACATCACCAAAACGCTCGAATAATCTTGACGCTTGGAGCCAAACACTTGGTGCATAAGCACTTGGTGCAATTTGCTTGCAGATTGCTGCGACTTCTGCAGTATTTTCAGCAGCGATTATCGGGTCAGTAAGTGCCGATTTTGCAATCCGAAAGAATGCAGGAATTACACCATTGATGATTCCGAATGGGTCTGTCAATTGCAGGCCGCTCTCATCCAGTTGCTGTACGAGAGAATCAACCGTAGTGCCGTGAGGAATTGCCACTTGATACTTTTCATAATAGCATTTTACTGCCACCATTGATCGCGCCGATTCAAAAGCAGCGTCGAGTGCCTCGGCATACTTTCCATCAGTAAGAAAGTACGAAACCATATCGCCCCGAATCGGAGCATTGGTGTACGTCAGTGGCCCCTGTGCAATGGCTTGGTCGGCCTTAAGTAGCCATACCTCAGAAGATTCTAAGTCGCCAGCGGTACGAGCGTATACGTGATGCATCCACATTATGCTTGGAATCGATTCTTCACTGAACAACTCTATTCGCTCTTTAGATGACCTAAAAAACATGCCGAGGAACGGCGGAACATACTCGCTGCCATCGCAGGCGAAATCGGCCATCTTGCCGGTAGTTGCTACCGTGACCAGAAAGCTATGAACGTGCGAGAAGACGACAAAACTGTCCTTCCAGTTGTCATCCCTTATCTCGGCTGCGAACATTCGTTTGACCGCGTTGTTCCAAATCGGAAAAACACTCAGTGCCGCAGCTTTGGACACTGCTAATCTCAACGATGCAATTGCAACTTCGCCATAGGCCTTCATCGCCTCCACATGGTCGATTGCTTCATTTTCCTCCACAAGATCTAGAGCTCGTCTTCCGGCTTCGTCGGCTTCATCGAAACGCTTCAAGCTACCGAAGCAAAGAACTGCTGCGAGATAACTCATAAGCTGGTTGTGACCCGCTCCATCGACAGGGAATCTATTCGCATAGGCCAGCCAGGGGATTGCCTTCTCATATCGTGAAACGCCAGCGAGCTCACGACCATACATACCAGAAACGATGGATCGCGAACTCACGCTGCGTGTTTCGTCATTGCAAAATACATACACTTCATCGGCAAGTGATTCTGGCTCTCGAAGCCGTTCGCCGTGTATATTCACCCTGGCCTTTAATGCACATGCTTCTAGATATTCCCACTTCCGATTTGCTGACCAGACTTGCAGTCGTTCGATTCCACTCAGTGCATTAGACCAATCACAATCGGCCGACTCTTTTTCCGACTCGATCATCATGAGTCGGTCTGCCAAAACAATTCCGCCCAGCGTCGCATTTGGGCTATCAATGACTGTCTGTTGCTGCGTAGTAGTTAGAGAATCAAAAGCATCTTGCCACAAATGAAGGTCAGTCTCTGACCTGATGAATTGGATGGTATGCCAAAGTGACTCCGCAGGATTCTTTTCTTCGGGCAAATGAAACTCGGAAAGGTCGACATTTCCACTCGCGATGGCATGCATCGCGATCCGATAGTACTTTACGCTTCGCGCAAAATTGCGTTCCGAAAGGAAGAGAAGAGCAAACGAGGAGACAACGTATGGGCCAGCTTCGTCTACATCGCTAAGATCATCCATTAAGCGATCAAGATCTTGCAGAACAAATTGATCGGATTCGCCATACTTGTGCAGTACAAGTGATTGAAGTGAGCGCACGATCAACTTTAGACCGGCATACATATTCGTCGGCAACGGGGTAGATTTCCAAATTGCAAGCAAGGGACGCAGCTCAGGTTGCATGGCCCATGTGTGAAGACGTTCTAGTAGTGAGTGAAACAGCAAGGCTGCATGATTCGT
>JAUMAI010000653.1:4569-6462 GCA_032116775.1 Pirellula sp.
CTGTGCGTCCCACGGGCTAATTGGCTTTCGCAATATCGCAGCGGCGAGCACGGAATGGCAATCGCGAAAGGTCTTTGCTGGAAGATTGGGTTTTGCTAAGCCCACTAGGATGGGCGAAACACGACTAGTTCTTGGAGTCTCTCGTTGAACCCATGCACCAATTAAGCTTGCCAGTGTTTCTCGCGGTCTAGGAATTTCAGTTTCTACTTTTCCCAACTCAATCGCGACGTCGTCGTGCAGCGGGCCTATAGCAAGCGACATTCGATAGAGTAGCTCTCTCTCGGATTCGCCGAGTGTTGTACAAAGCCTGACGAGTACTTCGTCAGCAATCCCTGCTGTATGCTGTTGATCAAGAATATCTGTGAGTCGCCCAGACTCCCAGTTCGCATCTCGTAGATACTTAATTGCGATGTTGCTTAGCAGCGGGTGGCCAAAAGTGATATTGCAGATAAATCGCACTTTTGTCTGATCCAGAAACCACTTTGGTGCACCATAGGAACGCAGCAAATCGGCAATTTCCAATTCATCAAATCTCGGAACGGAGATTTCCTTGAAGTGTTCATCTTGCAGGGAACTCAGTAGTTTATGTGGGGTATTAAATCGACTCGTCGAAACCAAGTACACTCCATTTTCATGGCATGTTTTACCTAGAAGTGAAAGGTGTGAGAGTAACGGCGAATCTGGGGTAAGTCTCGGCATGTCATCCAAGACAACACAGCACGGGCGCATAAGTTTCGAAATGGCGAGTCGGAACAAGTCGGTATCGACTGTAGGTGACGAGTGGGCACCAAGATGACGTATCGTTTCTCTCAAAACCATGACTGCATGCATTGGTTCCATGGCATGATTAAATTGGACCCAACCGGCACAACCGCCCAAATGATCGGCCAGTTCGCGAGCAAGGTGGCTCTTGCCCTCATCCAATGCGCCAACGACGGCTAGCCAAGCAGGGCTACGGACGTTTTCAAGCAGCTCATTTACTATTCGCGTCCGCTTCACCAGGTTTACTGCCATCGGTGGCGGTTCGGTGGAAACGGCCCCGATGGGATCGATGTCCTGAAGTTCGATACCAACCTTTTTTGCAACCCAGCCAACGTGCGACTTCAGAACAGATACGGCATCTTCCACGCCCTCCACGCGAAACTGCAGTCGGGTAAACCGATCTTGCAAAATTTGAAGCTGGGCATGATCTGAGTCAGAAAGCGTGGGCTTCGAGAGCTGCTCTGAGAGCATTTCTCGGGAGAGGCGTTTGACACCTGAACGCGAAAGCAATCCAAGCACAAAGAAAGTTAATCTCTGGTGTAATGATTCTACTTGGCGATCGCCTCGATCCCCTTGTCCAACCATTTCACGTATTGAATGGCGGACTCTTTCTGAAGCATCTTCAGCATTAGATCCCCCACAGTTCCAATGAAGTCGGGAAATCAGGTCTTCCAACATTCCGAGATCATTAGAAGCGATTGCTTTGAGACGACCCCAAATATCGATAGAGATGTTTTTTGGTCGTGACAATGTCAAGAGAAATTGCCCAATTGACTGACATGCAATCCTACGCTCGTCTTCCGCGATGTGGCCGTCTCGACAGTCTTCCCATAATTGCAATCCAGGTGTCCTATTGGGAAACGGGTTGGGACGCTCAGCAACAATGCGAGCGTTAGTAGAGTAGCAGAACCATAGCCTCAGCGTTGGATTTTCCTCAATGTGACTTATTGCATTACAAATGAACTCCAGCGTTTCTTCGCTACGTAGCGTAATGCTACTGTCGCGATGCTTAACCTGCTCAAGTACTCGATGAAAACTGCTTTCGTTATCTCGAACAATTGATTGAGCAATTTGATCAGCTCTCACCAGCAGCTACCCCTGATATCCATGTCAATGGCGCCTTCACTGTTG
>JAUMAI010000654.1:0-8893 GCA_032116775.1 Pirellula sp.
AATGAGTTTGGCAGCCTGCATCAGTAGTTGCCAGTTATTGGCGTGCTGTTCTGTGGATTCAGAGAGTAATTTGTCGAGGTCTTCAAATAGATTGAGGCGACGTTGGCAGTCGACGGCTAATTCAAGGTCGCGGGCGACTTTGTTGGCGGAAGTTGTCGGACTGACCGCAAGTTGCCGATACGCTTCAAAGGCATCTTTCCAATTCTGCTTGCCGTAAGCAGTTTCCGCCTGTTGGCGAAGAGTTGATTCGTCGGGCGTTTGAGTTAGCCCTACCATGGCAAAAGTTCCTGTTACGAGCAGCAGAGAGAAAAGCATCCAACAAGTTCGTAGATTCATGGACGTGCACCTAGCAAGAAGGAACTGAGGCTGGCAAGAACCCGCAGCTAACCATGTTGTACCATGGAATGACAATTACGGGGGATAGACGGTGCAATTTGTCCGTCGGTTCCGGGTCGCAGAGGAAACCGTGAAAAAAGAAAATGCTCGCTGTGGAGACAGCGAGCATGGGTTAGGTGACTGGTCGAGAGAGGAGTTAGCGGGCCATGCCGCTGGGTTGTTTCTCTGGCTCTAGCATAGCGATCGATTGGTGCAGCCAACGCTCACTCGGGGTTGTTGGAAATCGCTTCGCCCCCCGAACGGGAGCCAAGGGCCCGCCATGTCGATAAGTCGGTGGAATTGGTGGTAGAACGTACAGAGCCATCCATGAAGAGGGAATTCACCAATCCGACGTGATAACTACGCGAGGTAATAACGCCGTAAGTGGTCGCTGTGGAGGTGGTGCCTTCTCGCAGGCTAGTGACGTCTAAGTCGTAAACCCGACCATCGGCTTGAAATGGCACGAGGGTATTAGGGGAAAAGGTGGTGGTAAACCCATTATGAATAGCTCGACCACAAACCCATTCGGTGTGACCGCTATTGGGTGACCAGGCGCCGCCATTTGTGTAACTGCTAGCCACATCTTCTGGGCGGAGTGGGGCTGTAACGGGCATTGCGGCGACGTCGTGAAATCGAGGATTAAAGGCTTTAACCTCGGACATACCAATGGTGTTACTTAAGCCGTCAAAAAACGAGGCTGTACGAATCTTGGCATTGGCACCAAAAGCTCCACCTCCATCAGTTCGAGTTAGCGGATTATAGATCAAGTACTGACCTACATTCAGTGCGTAGTTAAGCGGATAATGTTCAGCGATTCCGTTGGTGTTGAATCGCTGTTTGTCGTTGATCTCGCTGGGGCACAGCAGCACCGGAATGCGCAGAGCAGCAACTCCGCTCGGCGGAAAATTCGTTTTGTTTCCGGCAGCGTGATAGCCGATGGAAAAGTTGATCAAGTTGTAGGTATTGTTCCCCTCGAGGTAAGGCAAAAGAAACGCTTGCCCGGACCAAGGCTGGTTCGCTGAGCCACCCATTGAGATATTGGCTGGAGGGAAAACGCTGTTAGTGCTCTCGTAGTTGTGTAGGGCGAGAGCTAGCTGACGCAAATTGTTCTGGCAAGACATCCGTCTAGCCGCTTCGCGAGCTGCTTGAACTGCCGGCAGCAGCAGCGCGACGAGAATGCCAATGATGGCAATAACAACCAGGAGCTCGACCAGCGTAAAGCCGTTACGTCGGGTGATGTTGGTTTGATGTCTCATAATTTGATTCCGCATCGCTCCGTCACGAAATACTCAATGCTGGCTCTCGCACGTTGTAATGCGAGCATTCCCGCGAGATTTTCGAAAGCGAAGATCGCGTTCGGGCCTCTGGCGGGGCCGTGGGGGGACATTTTTCAGTGGCAGGCTGTAGCGGCATGGGGTCGGTTAACTGGGTGTTGCCGAGCTTGCATCGTCTAGGGCACTGAGGCCTCATTTGTCGTTAGTGAGACTCAGTATCATTAAAATGGTAGCGGTGGCCTGGATTAAATCAACGTCCAGTGTGATAAATCGACCGTGAAATAGGCCGGTTTTACCCAAAGGGGTGGTTTTTGTGGCGTGTAGACCATTTCAAGCAGCGCCTGTCCCAGCGTCGCAGCACCGCAACGCCGCCGCACGCAGCGCCTGTCCCCGAGTCGCTGTCCCCGCGTCGCTGTCGCCGCTTTCCCGAGCCAGTCACACAGCGCCAGCCACACAGCGCCTGTCCCCGCGTTGCTGTCTATGTCGCTTTGCGACAGCGACTTTTCTAGTCTCGCTAGATACAATGGAGTGCACGGCATCTTTCATGCGATGCTCTAGGGTAGAACCCACCAACACTTTCCCTCCACCACCGAGCTCTTGCGATGCACTTTAGCTGGTCAGTTTCGCCTCGCTGGCAAATTCCCCACCCAACCCGTCTGGCCGCTTTTGTGGCGGCTGCCAGTCTCTGCTGGACGGTCTACGGTTTTTCAGCGTCTGCTGCAGCCGCCGACTTTGCACGCGATGTTAGGCCCATTCTTTCTCAATACTGTTTCAAATGTCACGGACCCGACGACTCGACACGCTATGGCGGTCTTCGACTCGATCAACGCGATTCAGCCACTGCGCCCGCGGAATCCGGCGCAATAGCTATTGCTGCCAATCAGCCTGACCAAAGCGAGTTGGTACGCAGAATCCTTTCGGAGGATCCCGAAATTGTCATGCCACCACCCGAGACGAAGCTGGAGCTCTCCGACGCGCAGAAAAATGTGTTGCGAGAATGGATTAGCGAAGGAGCTCCCTACGCAGAACATTGGGCATTCAAAGCCCCGGTAACGCACCCGCTCCCACCACCTATCGAAGGCAATGGTATTCAGAATCCAATCGATCTCTTTATCCAAGAACGTTTGCAGCAACTCGGCTTGAAACCGAGTCCAGCAGCTGCACCTGCTGAATTGGTTCGCCGCGTCTACTTAGATCTAATAGGCATTCCACCTAGTGAAGCTGACATCGCATCTTTCTTGTCGGACAGTTCGCCACAGCGCTATGAGAACCTTGTGGATCGTTTGTTGAGTTCGCCAGCCTACGGAGAAAGATGGGCTCGTCGATGGTTAGATTTAGCCCGATATGCGGATACCAATGGCTATGAAAAAGATCGTTTTCGTTCCATCTGGCCCTATCGAGACTGGGTGATATCCGCGCTCAATAAAGATCTATCGTTCGATCAATTTACTGTAAAGCAATTAGCTGGTGACCTACTACCGAATGCCACTTTGGAAGACCGAATTGCAACTGGATTTCATCGCAATACGATGCTCAATGAAGAGGGAGGTATCGATCCATTGGAATTTCGATTCCATGCAATGGTTGATCGTATTGGAACAACGGGCACCGTATGGATGGGGATGTCTGTAGCATGCGCACAATGTCACAATCACAAATATGATCCGATTAGCCAGCGTGAATACTATCAGTTGATGTCCTACCTCAATAACGCGGAGGAGCCAGAGCTGGAGCTAGTCGATGAGACCTTAAGCCAGAGACGCGAAGAAATACGGCAACAAATTGCTCAGTGGCATCAAACCGCCGCGAGTCGCTTTCCAATAGATTTGCCCGAAGTGCAGTGGTTGACGGCGGATATTATTCAATCTCAAGCCGATAGTGGTTCAGCCTTTAAAATGTTGAAGGATGGTAGCTGGCTTGTTAGTGGACCTGTCGAGGATAAAGATGTTTATCGACTGAAGATTCGCTTACCCAAACAAGCGGGTTGGGTAACGGGTGTTCGGCTTGAGACGTATGCTGACGGAACTTTGCCCGAAGGTGGACCGGGCCGCGCTCCCAATGGAAATCTAGTACTAACAGATTTGAAAGCTCGGCTTCCAGATCCATTGAGCCCAAGCAATCTACTTCCATTTGAATGGAGTGCTGCTTCGGCTAACTTTAGTCAGGACGGTTTTTCGCCCGAACGCGCTGTTGATGGTGATCCAAAAACCGGCTGGGCCTTAGCACCATTACCACCGCTTCCTAATTGGCATGCGATCTGGCATTCTGCTACGCCTATGTATCAGCCGGGGGGCGAACAACCAACGACTTTAGAACTCGATCTTGAGCAGCTTTACGGCGGCAAGCATTTGCTTGGCCGATTCAAGTTGCTAGTGGGATATGTAAATGCTGCAGCCGCACCGGCCGATATCGCTGCAGCGACGAAGGAACTGACGGCTCGATCCCTAGATCGTTCTTTTGCTGAATGGCAACAAGCGACGGCGTCGCCGAATGTCCAGTGGAGATCGGTTTCCCCGCAAGCTGCAACCGCCAACATGGCGCGTATTCGAGAAGAATCAGATCGCGTTTTGTTTGCTGAAGGGGATCAATCCAAGAGAGATTGGTATACCCTCGAGTTCGCCGCGCAGTCCAAGCCTATCAGCGCAATCTTAATAGAAGCACTACCCGATCCTAGATTGCCTAAGCAAGGACCTGGTCGAGTCTATTACGAAGGACCACAAGGTGACTTTTTTCTCAGCGAGGTAACGCTGCAAACAGGAGAACAAGTACGCGCGTGGGAAGGTGCGGAGGAAAGCAATACCAGCGGCGGAAAGGCTTCAGCCTCAATAGATGGTGACCCGCTGTCAGGCTGGAGTATCAATGGCGGACAAGGCAAACGACATTTTGCAGCTTTCCGACTGAAAGAGCCGATAGCTGCTGGCGAAGCTGTGAAGCTGACTCTCTTATTCGAGCGTTATTATGCAGCCCCGCTGGGTAAGTTTCGTATCTGGTTTACCGATAGTGATAGCGACAAGGTTTTGGCGCCACTTCCTCCTGAGTTCTCACCTGTCGATGACCCACATGAACAAATGCTGGCTGAAAAGTTGAGGCAAGAATTTGGGCAGAAGGAATTGTATTTTGCGCGTACCAGCCCGCTCATGAACGTATGGCGTCAGCGTTTAGATGGTCTTCAGCAAGGCTTGGCTGCAACGACAACAAGTCTTGTCATGCAAGAGCGTCCCGCAGATCTACCTCGTACAACCTTTGTTCATCACCGCGGCGAGTTTCTTAGTCCTAAAGAGTCGGTGGTGAGTGGTGGTCCTACCTTCTTGCCACCAGTCGCCGAGAATAATCCGGGTAATCGGCTCGATTTTGCTAAATGGTTGGTGCGAGAAGACAATCCGCTGACCGCTCGCGTGGTGATAAATCGTCAGTGGTCTATGCTGATGGGTAGAGGTTTGGTTTCCACTGAAGAAGACTTTGGTTATCAAGGTAGCCTTCCCACACATCCTGAGTTGCTTGATTGGTTAGCGCGTCGCTGGATGGATGGTTCAGGCTCCGATGATCCAAATCGTTGGTCGCTCAAATGGTTGCATCGAATGATAGTGACCAGCGCTACGTATCAACAAACCTCTGTTGTTGATGCGGAGAGGCTTGAAAAGGATCCCGATAATCGTTGGCTCAGTCGTGGGCCACGTAAAAGAATGGAAGCGGAACAATTGCGAGACTCACTACTAACGGTCGCAGGCTTAATCGATCGTAAAATGAATGGTCCCAGCGTTTTTCCGCCACAACCAGCTTCGGTTACCACGGAAGGTGCCTATGGCCAATTGGCTTGGAACGTAAGCCCAGGTGGAGATCGCTATCGTCGCGGCTTGTATACCTTTGCTAAGCGAACAGCTCCTTACGCAATGTTCCAGACATTCGATGGTCCGAGCGGTGAGGCATGTTTGGCTAAACGCACTCCTACCAACACACCGCTGCAGGCCTTGACGTTGCTCAATGATTCGGTGGTGCTTGAGACAGCTCAATCTCTTGGACGATGGGCGCGTCAACAACAAACATCCATCAGCACTGAGGAAGGTAGTGTCGTTCATAAAACCCTACAATCTTTGTTCTCGAAGGTCTTGGTAAGACAGCCGGAAACCGATGAATTACAAGCCCTCGTAGAATACTGGCAAGCTGAGCAGGTGCGATTAAATGCCGATCCAGTTGCCGTGAAGAAAATATCTGGTGAAGAAAACGCTACTGCTGATCAGGCGGCGTGGGTTCTAGTAGCCAGAGCACTGCTAAACACTGATGAATTTTTGACGAGAAATTAGGAGTTAACGTAATGGGACCAACTGATATTGCTCGTCGCTACTTCTTTAGTCAGTGCGGTTACGGGCTTGGCAAAATAGCACTAGCGGGTTTATTAACGGGATCGTTAGATGGTTTCGCTCAAGCGGATCCTGCGAGCGATCCACTCGCAGTGAGGCCACCCCACTTCGCACCCAAAGCTAAGCGGTTGATTCATCTGTTCATGGCCGGCGCGCCAAGTCACCTTGACCTGTTTGATCCAAAACCTAAATTGACCGAGTTGCAAGGAAAGCCCATTCCCCCTGAGGTTATCGGTGGTCAACGGTATGCATTTATAAGATCCGATTCCGCAACACTAGGACCTCAATTTAAGTTTTCGAAGCATGGGCAGTCGGGGGCTGAGTTATCCGAAGTGATGCCCAACCTGGCAAAAGTGGTGGATGATATTTGCTTCATCCGTTCAATGCATACGGATCAATTCAACCATGCTCCAGCTCAAATATTTCTCAATACCGGATTCGCTCAACCAGGCAGACCATCGATGGGTTCGTGGTTGCTTTATGGATTAGGTAGTGAGACCAAGGACCTACCATCTTTTGTTGTGATGAGTACCGGCGCAGGCATTTCCGGTGGTGCAGCTAATTGGAGCAGCGGTTTCTTACCGACGACGTACGGTGGCGTTCGTTTGCGCAACTCAGGTGATCCGATTCTCAATGTTAGTAATCCCGATGGTATCGATGTCGCAACGCAAAGCGAGTCACTGAAGTTAATACAAAAGCTTAACCAACGACGGTTGGCACAAGTTCAGGATCCAGACATTGCAGCGCGTATCGCGTCGTATGAGATGGCTTTTCGTTTGCAATCGACCGCACCGGAACTGATAGATCTGGCCAAAGAAGATCCCAAAACGATCGAAGCCTATGGCTGCGATCCGAACAAACCTTCGTTTGCTCGATCTTGCTTGCTGGCTAGGCGAATGATCGAAATGGGTGTGCGTGTCGTCACGATCTATCACGAGGGTTGGGATGCTCATTCGGATGTGGTTGGCAATCATAAAAATAATTGCAAACAAACGGATCAAGCTTGTGCGGCACTTCTAGCTGACCTTAAGGATCGTGGACTCCTCGAAGATACGCTGGTTGTTTGGGGTGGCGAATTTGGTAGGACACCGATGGTGGAAAGCAATGCAGCTCTGGGACGCAGTCGCGGAAGAGATCATCATCCACAAGCCTACACGATCTGGATGGCTGGGGGCGGAATCAAAGGCGGCATGACCTATGGGGCCACAGATGACCTCGGGTTCCATGTGGTCGACAAGCCCGTCCATATTCATGATTTACAGGCCACGATCTTGCACTTGATGGGGCTTGATCATGAACGACTGACATTCACCTACCAGGGGCGGCAATTCCGACTTACTGATGTGCATGGTCATGTCGTCAAGGATATTATTCAGAGCTAGGTCAGTCTAAGTCGCCCTCTCGGGCGAAGTGTTCAAGCTGAGTGGCGAGAGTAGCGATGGCTGGCGTAATTCCAAAGCAATTCTTCTCTGCCAAGACTTGGGTCAGTCCAGATGCCTGGGTGCAACTGCGCAATGCGGCCGAACTGCCGGGCATGAAAGCGATTGCTGCAATGCCTGACATACACCCTGGCGCTGGTAGTCCAGGGGGCGTTGTGTTTGCCACCACCGCGTGCATTTATCCCAAGCTGATCGGCGGAGATATCGGTTGCGGTATGCAACTCTCGGCAACTTCCATCGACTCGCGAGTCAACGTGCGTCGCTTAGCAGATTCGCTGGGAGGTCTTGATCTTCCGTGGGATGGTGATGTTGCTGGATTGGTGCGGTCGCTTGGTCAAAGCGAAACAGGCTATGAAAGTGCCCTAGGGACAATCGGTGGTGGTAACCATTTTCTTGAATTACAAGTTTTGCATGAGATCCATAATCCATCAGCTTGGGATTCGTTGGGTATTAATGGCAAGAAAGCAATTCTTTTAGTTCATAGCGGTTCGCGGAGTTTCGGCCAGCAGGTTCTACTCGATCACAATCGTCAAGCCGATCAGTCAGGAGTTGCTCCAGACTCGGAGCTGGGGCGTTCTTATTTACGGGAACATGACAAAGCTGTGCAGTTTGCCGAAATGAATCGCAGGCTGATCTCACTCCGTTTTGCTGAACAGACAAACTGTGAAATAAATCAGGTTCTTGATTTGTGCCACAATTTTATGGAGTCGAAAGAATGCGCTGGTGAACGCTGGTGGTTGCATCGCAAAGGAACCGCTCCATCCGATAGAGGGTTTGTAGTTATTCCCGGCTCACGTAGCTCGCTGACTTACATTGTTAAGCCTGAGGGTAATGGCGAAGCGAATATTTTTTCTCTAGCACACGGGGCTGGTAGAAAAATCTCGCGCACCCAAAGCGATGAGAAATTCGGTAAGCTGTCCTTGGATGAACTGCGGCGTCCCCGCGACAAAAATCTCGGCTTAGACAACCTAGTTATCTGCGAACAGCGAGATCTTTTGAGACAAGAACATGGCAAGGCATATAAAGATATCGATCGCGTAATCGATGATATGAAATCCTTCGGACTGCTTACTGTGGTTGCGACTCTGCGTCCTATTCTCACCTACAAGACCAAAGCTGATACGGATGATGGAGAGGGATAGATAAAGTTGTCTGTTTCTTCACACAAAGACCATCGGTTTGTCGTTATACTGGCACTCCTTACCAATCTAAACTTGTAATTATAGTTAGTCTGGAACAGCGAATGAATCACGCACATCACTCCTGGATATTCGGAATCATAACGGCTCTGGGAATTGTCTCTTGGTCAGCCCCTGTAGCTGTATCGCAAGAAGCTGCTGCAGTATCTACAGCAGTCGATCCTGTCCCAGCTGAACCGGAAGGTGGAGGACCGGCCGAACAAGAGGCCGCAGCTGGCCGATCTCCGGGAAAGCGGCGCCATCGAGCA
>JAUMAI010000655.1:0-5255 GCA_032116775.1 Pirellula sp.
AAGCGAAGAAACTGGTTGATCTACAACTCTTCCTGCAGGAATCTTCTTCGGCCAACTTACGAGGAAGGGGACTCGTATTCCCCCCTCCCACAGTTGCCCTTTATCACCACGCAAAGGAGTATTCGACGCCGTGTTATAAGCAAAGAAAGGCTTTCTCCCTGAACCGCCATTATCGCTTAAGAAAAACACCAATGTATTGGGATGCTTATCATCGAGTACAGTAAGTAACCTTCCTATAGAATCATCTAAGCCCAAAAGAAGCGAGAGGTAACCGCGTCGATTCGTATCGGTCACATTCTTTGGAATTCGTTCTTCCAAACTAGGCTTGATCTCAAGCGGCGTGTGTACTGCATTGTAGGACAAGTACACAAACCAAGGCTGAGTCTTATTCCGAGTCATAAAATCGATCGCTTCATCGGTGAAAACATCCGTAGTGTAACCATCGATTTGTTGAAGATCGCGCCCTCGATAAATCAGATTCAGCGATTGAGCCGAACCAAAAACAGGCTGAGCTTCCTTGCGCAACAGAAAATTATGGGCCCCCACCAGAAATCCGAAGAACTCGTCGAATCCTCGCGATTGTGGATGGTGAGCAGCATCGAATCCCTGATGCCACTTTCCTATTAAAGAGGTGGCATAACCGGCCTCATGTAGTACATCAGCAATCGTTCGCTGATCGAGGGGAAGTCCAAGAACCGCCTCATCACCTTGATGTGGATTAAATTCATGCCCGAACCTTGTTTGCATTTTGCCTGTCAGAAAGCCAGCTCGTGATGGACTACAGTAGGGAGCTGTTACATAACCAGCTGTACACAATACCCCCCGTTGCGCCAAAGCGTTCAAGTTGGGTGTCGCCACTTCGCATCCGCGCTGCACGCCGATATCTGCATATCCCAAATCATCGGCCATAATGACGAGGATATTAGGGCGTTGTTCATTCTCGGATTGAGCGCGTACAGGCCGAGCATGCAAACACGCTCCGACGGAGATAACGAAGATCAACCACTGCAATGGCCAACGCATTGAAGTTTGATAACTCATTGAGTGCATCCTCGAAAAAGGCGAACAAATACAGTAGCTGTAAGCCCAAGATAATGTTCCACGATTGTAAACAACTGACGGGGATCATTTCTCGTGTTCCGAGGTGGATTTTCAAAACATAACCCAACCTTAGCGACTATATTGCCGCAACCACGAGACTGATTCTTAATCGTTCTCAGGGTAAGTTAATTCGCAGGAATGCCATAATATTGGGGTCGAGCGTATAAAAACAGCTCCACTTTCGCTGCACTTTCGATTCATTGAAATGTTATACTAACCCACTCTATCATGGACCAAGAATTCAGGCGGATACAACTTGGAGTGCAAGCAATGCGACCTACTTCAAACCGAAGAACTCATTCACGTCGTCAGTTTCTTTTACAGAGCAGTGCTTTAGCAACAGGAGCCATAGCGAGCAGTGCGATCGCCGCTAGTGCATCGACTTACTCTCGTATCTTGGGAGCCAATGACCGACTAGATATTGGCGCTATCGGCGTCGGGGGCCGAGGGGCGGGCGATTTGGATGCTGTCGGCTCAGAGAATATCGTGGCAATCTGCGATGTGGACACCAATGCCTTGGGGGCGGCCGGAAATCGATTTCCAAATGCACAGAAATTTTTCGATTACCGAGAACTCTTAGAAAAAACCAAATTGGATGCCGTAGTTATCGGCACACCAGACCACCACCACGCACCAGCAACCGTTCGCGCGCTGCGTCGCGGCTTGCATGTTTACTGCGAAAAACCACTGACCCATACCGTGGAAGAGGCGCGTATCGTTGCCGCCTTAGCGAAAGAGAAAGGCTTGGCCACACAGATGGGAACGCAGAACCATGAACATCCTGGTTACCTGCGACTCATCGAACTTTTGCAAAGCGACGCAATTGGGCCGGTGCATTCAGTGCACGTTATCACCGATCGGCCAGGAAGGTGGTGGCCTCAAGGAGTTGCATTGCCAGTTGACAAACCAGCTATCCCTGAAAACCTAAAATGGGATTTGTGGCTCGGACCGGCACCACAGCGCGACTATCATAGTGCCTTTGCGCCATTTCGTTGGCGCGGCTGGTGGGACTACGGCTGCGGTGCGATCGGAGATATGGCAATCCATTTGATGGATCCAGCTTTTTGGGGACTTAAACTCGGAGGTCCAGTCAAAGTCACCTCCGAAGGACCACCACCTGATGCCCATTGTGGTCCTAAATGGATGCACACGCGTTTTCAGTTCGGCCAACGTGGCGAACTTCCACCGGTCGAAGTGCACTGGTATGAAGGCGAAACCACCCCCAAAGAACCGATTACATCCGAACTGCCAATGAATGGTTCCTTATTCATCGGTGATCGAGGGAAAATCGCGATCGCCCACGATGGCTTTCCCAAACTATTGCCCGTAGATCAGTTCACGGGATTCAAACCGCCAGAGCCTTATCTTCCAGCCTCGCCAGGCCATCACCGGCAGTGGATTGATGCGGCTAAGGGAATAGGTAAGACCAGCAGCTCATTCGATTACGCCGGACCATTTACGGAAATCGTCCTTCTCGGCAACATCGCTTATCGTACCGGCCTGGAGATCGTTTATGATCCAGGAAAAGGTCGTGTAACCGAAGCCAAAGCGACAGAAGTAACTCCAGCGGATATCGCTAACAAGGGAATCGATACCGCTAACGGACTGCTGACCAAATCGTATCGTAAGGGCTGGGAAGTCTAGGAATTATCATTCCCGACGAGGTCAGCTCTAAAGACATCGCTCCTCAGCGCTATCAACTCGCTGAGGAGCGATTATCTTGAACCGAGGCCATTGTTGTTGCGAAACCATCAAGGCCCACATGCTAGACGATGAGTTGCGAGATAGGCCAACTCTACCTGCACAACAGCCCATCTCAAGCCCCTCGGCATAAAGATGCTTGAATCGCCCTGCACCTAGGAAGATAATTAAGCTATTGCCTATTCATCGAGTGTATGGAATCTAGAGTACGCGACTAACATCTTATCTGAACGATTGGCAGGATCATCCAGTGAAACAATTTATCGCGATGCTAGTGCTTTTCTGTTGGCCTGTTTGGTTGGCCGCACAAGATGATACTGACTCCCTGCGAAATCGCATTACTGAACTCGAAAACGACAACCAAAGACTTCGCAATTTAGTTTCGGTGCTAAGTTGCCTCAACAAGGCCCAGAATGGTATCAATGCTGAAGCCAAAATTGCGGATGGAAGAAAAGCGAAGATCATCGTCGGCAAGGATGACTGGGGAGCAGCCTTACCGCAGGACGTTGCAGCACTCTGTGTGTCTACTGCCGAGACAGTCTTTCAAGTTATCACACCCGAGGCTGGCCAAGAGCCTACGATACTGGTCTTCCATCATGACCGAGCCCCTATGGTTGTAGCCCAACGCGGGCCCAATGGTGAATTTTTGGTTCTACTTAATGCTCGCGATCGACACTGGGCTCAGATGGCCTACCAATTCTCCCATGAACTAGGGCATGTCTTATGCGGCAACTTATCACTCGACTCACCCCAGCATTGGTTTGAGGAGGCTTTCTGCGAGTCATTATCTTTATGGACTGTCGAAAGAATGGGGGTTTCTTGGCAAACCACTCCACCCTACGAAAACTGGAAAAGCTATGCAGTTCATTTGACCGACTATATTGCCAAAGTCAGGAATCGAGTCACTGAACCATCCGCTTTGGAGGAGTGGTACCAACATCATCGACACTTACTATCGCAAGAAGCCTACGATCGAGACAAAAATCTTGTTTTGGCCAAAAGGTTAGCAGCTGCTGCACAAGCGGAAGCCAACTTTTATCAATCGTTTTATTATTTGCGCAAAGGGAGCAATCCCTCCAACGATTCCATGGAATGCTTGCTGGCCAACTGGATTGACAACTGCCCAGAGCATCTACGCTCTGGCCCAATGAAAGTCTGTGAAATACTAAACGTCACACCCCAGAAATAAGTTGCCTGAGCTTTTTGCCAACGGACTAGAAGTCTTCCGACATGTGACGACTCTTTTCATTGCGCATTTACCCATTGCCTCCTGAATGCCGCTCCATTGATCTAAAGAGTACTCAAGGACTAAACCTCTCTCAGCACCTCAGGCTGAATCGCGGAATCGCCTTGCCCCCACTGAAATCTCGCGCAATCCGTATTCAATCGCTGGAGCAAGCATTAATACGAATCAGGCTGAATCACGTCGTATAAGAATGAAGCCTTCTGCGAACTCGATGAACCATCCGATGTTCGTTTTGTTATTATACTCATTCTGAAACCAATCCCTACTTTGTTCATTAGGTCCACCGATGCCCCCGCGCCGACTCGTTCGCCTAATCATCATTCGAGGCTTCGCTCTCTCATTCGGACTGCTACTTGCCGTTAGCTTTGCAGAGATTGCATTACGCGCATTATGGGTTAGTTACCCATTACCTTATGTTGCCGACCCATTCTGCGGCACGCGTTTAAAGCCAAACTTCTCTGCTTTGTTTCAGCAAGAAGGGCGAGCTTGGGTCGTGGTCAATTCGCATGGAATGCGTTGCGAGGAACTGACGATCGGCAAGACTCCTGGAACACTGCGCATTGCCATTCTCGGTGATTCTTACGCAGAAGCTCTGCAAGTTGATCAGGCAAAGACTTTTTGGTCTGTTATGAAGAATCGACTCCGCGACTGTCCAACTATTAATTATCAAAACATCGAAGTTTTGAATTTTGGGGTATCCGGTTTCGGGACAGCGCAAGAGTTGGAGTTACTAAAACAGTATGTCTGGGAATTCGAGCCTGATATCGTCCTCCTGGCGTTTTTGACAGGGAACGATATTAGCGATAACAGCCCAGTCCTTTCTAATAATCCTGTGCGACCTTTTTATCGGCTCCAACAGGATAGTTTAGTGCTCGACAACAACTTCCTCTCTCACCCAACGTACATCGCCGCCAACAGTTTTTGGGGAAGAACCAAAACGGCGATGATTAATTCATCACGTTGTCTCCAATTGGCCCGACAATCATGGACTCAATTGAGACAGCCCAAACTAAAGAACCAAACAAATATTGAGAATGGACTAGATCCCATCTATGCACCTCCGACAACTGCAGAGTGGTCTGAAGCCTGGAAGGTGACCGAAAAGCTCTTGGAAGCCATACATGCTGAAGTGCGTAAGCACGGCAAACAATTTTACGTAGTAACACTCACCAACAGCTTACAAGTAGAGCCAGATAAAGATTTACGA
>JAUMAI010000655.1:5265-7840 GCA_032116775.1 Pirellula sp.
CGAGTACGACAACAACAAGCAGCTTCCATCACGGACCTTTTCTATCCGGACAAAAGAATCGAAGCAGTAGGAAAGCGTAACGGTTTCAAAGTCATAACGCTCGCACCACAGATGCAACAGAAAGCGGAACAAACCGGGACCTATTACCATGGATTTCCAAATACCAAACTAGGAACTGGCCATTGGAACCAAGCTGGTCATCAAATTGCCGGTGAAATCATTGCCAGCGAGCTTTGCGAATGGCTGCAGATTCAAACCGAGAAAAATACCCCCAATCCTTCTTCGGCTACCCAGCCCTAGCAGCG
Source organism: Pirellula sp. (assembly GCA_032116775.1). Taxonomy (GTDB): domain Bacteria; phylum Planctomycetota; class Planctomycetia; order Pirellulales; family Pirellulaceae; genus JAFLCP01. The sequence continues at coordinate 5,571 of JAUMAI010000655.1, forward strand.
GCTCAAGTGAGGAATTTCGCTATTTCTCCAGCTCTTTGGATAAGTTACGATCCCATGGTGGATTCTATCTTCAGGCAGCCTGGAAGCGTTTGCGATGAATCATATTTGTCCAATACTCGATCGCCCCACTCCCACCCAAGCCACCAGCTTTCGCCGCGAACAATGGCAAATTGTTCAATGCCGTGAGACAGGTTTTACCTTCCTCGCCAATCCACCTCAGTACGAACAGCTACAACAGGAATATGCGTGGGAAAAAACCTATGAATCTGAGAAACAAAGACGGCAAGAGACCGAACCTGCTATCACGTTAGCCTCGGATGTAGCCAAAGAAATCAAATACAGGATCTCCCCCAAAAGAAATCGAATTGCAGATATCGCGGTCCATTCGATCCGATCCACAGAAAGTCAAGCCTTGCGAATGCTCGACATCGGCTGTGGCTCAGGCGACCTGATGGTCGAAATCCAGAAACGCTTTGCTAGCATAGGAAAGCAAATTCAACCGGTCGGTATCGAAGTTTCTGACGAGCTTTCACGTCGAGCGGCCCAGAGGATTGCACCGCTGGGGGGCAAAATCGTGCAGACCTATGCGATTGAAGGCTGCCGTGACTTAGCGGATGAGCGTTTTGATTTAGTGATCATGAGCTGCTTCTTAGAACACGAATCGAAACCGCTCCAGTTGCTGAAAACTGTTCGGGAAATCCTTACTGAACATGGCATTGTCGTGATTAAGGTACCCAATTTTGCGAGCTGGAACCGACGCATTCGAGGCGAACGTTGGTGTGGCTTCCGCTTTCCAGATCATGTTAACTACTTCACTCCTGCGACTCTAAGAAGAGTGGCCCTTGAAGCGGGCTTTCCACCGCCGGAGCAATCTTGGCTGGACCGCTTCCCACTGAACGACAACATGTACGCTGTACTGCGCAAATAAAGTTAGACTTCTATTGGGTACAAAGAAGACGAAATAGGCGATACTTAACCCGAAAAAAACTGCGATGATTCGGTCGTGTTTCCCCTGAAGCAAGGCAAGAACGCTGCACGCTTATCATCTCATCGAATCACGGTAAGCTTCTACTTCCCCATCGCCTTTAAGGCCTCTTCGGCCGCTGCCCGTACGGTTGCGTTTTCTTCTTCTTTGAGCAGTTTCTCCAGTTTTGGAGCTGCCCCTATAGCTTCCTTACCTAATTCGGCGAGAAGGTCGCACGCCCAGACCCTCGGCCAATACCCGCCATCATCGATCGGCTGTCCCTGCTCATCAACCATGATGGTCCCCACCTTGGCATCGAGTATTTCCGAGGCGACCTTAATCACTTGCTTGGCATTGCTGGAAACCAGATGAAGAGCCCGAACCGCTCTCAAGCGTAGATATCGATTGTCATCGACCTCGAGCCTTTCATCACTTACAGCCAATAGCACTTTTGCCGCGTTAGCTGCTGCAGATCCAAAGTCAGCAATCAGATCACATGCTTCAGCACGCAATTGAATATTGGGTATTTCCGCTCCGGAAGTCTGCGAAGACTGACGGACCAGTTCCAATAGAGCGGGCAGGGCAGGGAGGGCCTCTTTGCCTATCGCCTGTGCAAGTCTTAGGCCCCAATTCCGCACATGCTCATCTTTATCAATGAGGGCTCGGCTGAGTAATGGAACTCCCTTACCCTTGAGGTCAAACATCATGCGGGCCGCATGTCGCCGACAAGCCACCTCTGTGCTCGCAAAACTCTCTTCTAAAATACTTAGTAGCGTAGAAATCTTAATTTGGATGCCTAGCCGCGAGAGTATCGCTGCTGCATAACATCGCGATACCGGCTCAGTGCCTTCCAAAGCACGCATCAATGTGGGCTGGAACGTTAACATCTCATCCAAGCTCACGGCGATCGCATTGAGCGAGCCCCATAACGATTGCAAGTTTTCGTGATCGATGGATTCAAGATTACGGGGTTGCAGCCAATACTCTGCATTTTTCTGAATTCTATCCAGTCGCCGCAAAAGATCTTGAACTTCGCGTTCCATTCCACTTCGTGATAAACGACTCATAAGTCACTACTCCTTACTCTGTGGCTCGACACTCTGTGTCGGAACAACGCAACAAACAATTGGACGATACTCAGGTCACACTGGAGAAAACGAATGATCAGCGCAGATTTTTGCTGCCGTGTGCTGAGCCATTACGAACGACAAGTTTGATGAGGATTCCCAATAAGCGGCCCAATAAGCGACATCGTCACGAACAGGCGCACGACAACGTGTGTAGCCGATGCAACCGAAGCGACCTC
>JAUMAI010000656.1:0-2611 GCA_032116775.1 Pirellula sp.
CAGCGACAAGCAGGGCGGTCTTGTTGCAATTGCATGCGCGTCGAGAATTCGATCGGCCCAATGGCTAGAGTTAAACTCTGAAAGTGAGGCCGTAGGCGTCATGCCTCTTTATGGCCATCTCTATTCTGCATTTCCTGAAGATAACCAGTTGCCGCCTCTATATGCTGGCCTGTGGTCTAGCACATTCTGGACCATCACGGCACAAGACCACGATTTCGGTCTGCCCAAGAATTTTGATCTCAAACAGCGCGGTGTAGAGCTTCGCGCTTTGGCGGCGGACAGCCAACTAACACTCACAGTCAATATTGACGCCAAAGTCATTCGCGAGCTGTTCCCCCAAGTATCGGTGCTGTCAAGTGATGTTGACGGGTGCTACATCAAGGATGGCACAACAATGCTAATCTCTTTGATGGACGGTCAGTTTGGGATTTTGTGCGAACTTAAAGTAGATGGCATGAAATTTAACCGACTTGATAAAGAAGGGTTGGCTGACGCCTTGCCGATACCGGGTAGCCGTTCAAAGACTTTCAAAGCTTTCGTTTGCGCAAGCCAACAGATAGCCAATGCAAGCAGCGAAAGCCAGTTTCGCTACGAACTTTCAGCAGGGAAAGAACTCTATATCCATGTTGCTGGCCGTCGGCCGATTCTTGTAGCAAGAAAGCAATTGTTGAAGAATCAGCCGACGCAGCTTTCTCTCAGCCATGAAGCCAGAAGGCTGCTTATCTCCTCAAAGGGAAGGTTGGTTGGAATCAGCTTGCATGACGGACAAATGGATTTTGCGTTGAATGCCGGGGAAGCTACTGCCTTTGTGAATCCAATCCTGTCGCCTAGCGGTGAGCGCATATACTTTGCCCTCGGGAGAGATGGAATGAATCATAGATTGTCTGAATTGGAGAGGTACGAATCAAGATCAAATGATGAGTTCAATTTACGTGAGATACGATCCGCGAGCTGGTCAGGCGCAGACCAGCATTCGATTTTGTTAGATGGTTTTGTCTGGCAGGGAATGAGTTTTGACCGGAATGCGGCGATTTTCGCGTCACTGAAAAACATAGCTTTTGTTGGCCTCGACAATGGCGAGGTTATTCATGAGGTTGCAGCTTTAGCTGATGCTTGGACAGGAGAATCCCCACTCAGACATGGTCCGTTCCAAACAGCTTGGCATAATAGTGCCTTCTATACGGCATTCGCGAATACGGGACTCAAAGAAGGCCGAGATCAACTATGGTTTCATCACCCAGAAAAACAACGACTAGACATTTATAAATTTCCCAGTGAAACAGGTGAACCCAAGTTGGTAAAAAGTATCGACAATACTGACGAGAAAAAGTTCCGATTCGACGGGACATCCCGATTTGCCGACTTGGACATTTCGCCTTCTGGGCGGGTGCTGGCACCAATCAACTCGAAGTGGGGCGGGCACGGCTTGGGCTTTTCGCTTGAAAGTGGTGAGGAGTTTCCCGTTCCAGGAGGATGTCGCATCAATTGGATCGATGAAGACCACTACTTTGTTGGCAGTCGTGAAAAGCTGGAGATTTTCAAGTGGCCGAATGAAAGAATTGCAGTCTGGCCGAGTGACCAAGCATCAGAGCATGTCGTGGCCAAATGGGAGGGAATGGATCCTTGGGCTTTTGATCCTCTTTCACACACTTTCGCCTACGCATCTAACCTTGGGTATGTGGCGCTTGTGAGACTCCAAGGTAATCAACTGATCGAGTGTGCAAGGTTCTCCCTGAACGAAGAAGGAACCCCGCTTTTTTACACGCCGGAGAATTTTTACACTTCCCACTCTTCGGTCGCCGACACTGTGGCCTTCACCAGAGCTGATAGGTCATTTCCCTTTGAGCAATTCGATCTCCGGCTTAACCGGCCCGACATTGTTTTGGAACGGCTGGGTGCGCCGACCGAAGCTGTAGCCATTGCTAGTCCAATGCGAGACAAGCGACTGAAACGGATGGGCGTGACTGAGGAAATGCTCAAGCCCGACTTTCATGTGACTGAGATTGAGTTCCTTGGGGATATCCCCGTAAGCACCGCCGATAGAGATATCGAAATTTCAATCAAGGCACAGGACACCAAGTATCCACTCGAGCGCCTGAAAATTTTTGTCAACAATGTGCCGATCAACGGGCGTGACGGGGAATCCTTGCGCGAAGCAAACATCCAATCACTGGTGCGGTCGATACCGATTAAACTTGGCTCTGGGCGCAACAAGATCCAAGTGTCGGTTTTAAACAGCGCTGGCGCTGAATCCCTTTATGCTAATGCGGAAATCACATGCACCGCCGAGAGGGCGAAGCCCAGACTCTTTGCCGTGGCCATGGGGGTATCCGAGTACGCCAATTCCGAGTGGAACCTCAAATATGCAGCGAAGGACGCGAAGGATTTGATCGAGTGCATTCGTTCTCGTTCAGCAGCCAACTACGGTGCTGTAAAAGAGCTTCTTCTCACCGACAGCGCGGTGACTAAGGAGAGCATGGTCAAAATCCGTGAATTTCTCTCGGAGGCAACCATCGACGACACGGTAGTGTTGTTTGTAGCCGGGCATGGTCTACTCGATGACAAGTACGACTACTATTTTGGCACGAGTGACATCGACTTCAAAGACCCG
>JAUMAI010000657.1:0-4174 GCA_032116775.1 Pirellula sp.
GGGCTTGTTTGGCTTACCAGGAGGATGAGTCCCCGGTATGTCCATGCTTTGTGCTTGGCCTGGGCCGGGGTTGGTTTGCTGATTTTAATGACCATTCAAAATAAGTATCTCCTTTTTGCGCCAATGGTTGGCTTTGGAGTAGCCTGGGCCAGTATGATGGGGGTTCCTTATCTATTGGTGATGGACTATATCCCTAAAGAGCGATATGGGGTCTATACCGGCATAATCAACATGATGATTGTGGTGCCAATGATTATTCAGACACTGACTTTTGGTTGGATATTTCAGAAAACAATGAAGGTGGATAACGCCAGAAAATGTGAGTTCTTATGGTGCTGCCGTCTACAAATAAGTCCTGCTTAGTCAAAAACGATTTCTCGGCGTTAGATTGATTCGTACCTGAAACTTACGGGGTGGCTTCACTCAGCGAGCGTCAACATTTACACTTTGAAATACGCGGTAGCAGCCCTTACCTGCCGTCTTGGCTGCATACATGGCCTAATCTGCGCAACGTAACAGGCTGCTTGCATCTGCTGCATGTGCAGGAAACAAAGCAATGCCGATTGAGCATCTGATGTTGAAGTCATGCCATCGCCTGAAAATCTCAGACTCGGCAAAAACTCTTATAACCTCTTCGGCAATCAATTCTGCAGCGAGGGCGTTTTCTTGATTTTCAATGATAATCGTGAACTCATCTCCGCCTAGCCGTGCCACTTGGTCAACGCTTCGCACTAACCCTTTTAGAGAAGTTGCCACTGCGATTAGTAATTCGTCTCCATCGGCATGGCCTAAGGTATCGTTTACTTTCTTGAAGTTATCGAGGTCAATAAATAGCAAAGCGAGCTGTGATTGCTTTGATTGTGCACGCAAAAGTGCTTCTGGTAAAAAAAAATCTAACCATCGCCTATTCGGTAATCCAGTTAGAGCATCAGTAAAACCTAATTTGATCTGATTTTCTGCATGTAGTTTCGCGGCAGTAATATCGCGTATCGTCACAGCAATACCCTCGCCGGATCGTATTGCTCGTCGAAGAAACCATCCTTGTTGGTGGTGAGATTTTTCGTCAGAATAAAATTCATGTTCTACGAAACCGTGGGTATAGCAGCGCTCATAAATCTTGATCAGTTTTTGAACGATAGATTCCTCAAACAGTTCGGAAAAACGCTTTTTTAAAAGTTGAGACTTTGGACGGCAGTTCATCTCTGCCGCACGCTCGTTGCAATCTTCGATCACACAATCGCAAATGCTCCCGTCAGAGCCGCGAATCAGCTCGATCATGTAAAACGCCTCTTGAGCACCTTCGACTCCTAAGCGGAAAGTATTTCTCACCCGCTCAGCTCGTACCCTCCGATCTCTGCTCTTAACATGTTCGCGAAAGCCAAATATCGATACTAGTAGCGCCAATACTGTAACGGTGGCCGCAAACAATAGGTAAGCATTCTTAGTGTCTGTGTAGGATGCGATAGCGCCAGCTTTCGTGACGCCGCAAACCACTAATAAGGGGTAGCCCTCAATTACATTCCAGGCAACAACCCGTTCTTGATGATCAGTAAAAAACTCATCAGACTCTGATTGAACGCCCGTCCTTGATTCAAATTTTGGATTCCTTAAGAAATAGGAAGCTTTGGTTGAGATGCCGTTAGCTGTTGTGGCTACAAGTAACGGCCCATCAATTAGCCGGAGGGAAATGAAATCACCATCATTGAGCTCGTCCTTATAATTCAGACTTGCTAAATGGCTAGATTCGGTCGATATCAGTACAACACCACCAAAATTTCCTTTTGCATCGTTGAGTCGGCGTGTGAATCGTATGATTTCTTTACCTTTGAGGCCGCCCAATCCCTCGGATGGTTCGCTTATGCGAAGCTCCGGATCATTGGATGACCGGTGATAGGTAAAGAAATCAACCGCTCCAAAGTCTAGCCCAACCGCAGCTTGCCACCACGAGGTGATTACCTTGCCATCGATCCCAATCGTACCCGGATACGTCGGCGTCTTATGCATCGCTTTGTCGTACTGATCACGTAGATCCAAGGGCATGCGGCCGTCTTGCCACTGATACTTGACTGTAAGGGCGATTTGATCGATTGCTTTGACAGTTTGAAGAACCTGCGCCGCGTACGTTGCAGCTAAGTCAGCGGCACGTTTGGCGTCTCGAGAACGCAATTCTTCAAGGTCATGAGAGGTCTTAAGAAGTACTGATAGCCAGGTTACGAATACGAATGCAAGAGTGCTAATGATCCAAATTGAGGCGATCGAACGCTTGTCTTTTATTCGATCGCCATCTGGCTGAAAGACAATATCCATGAACTTTTCCCACAGAGGTGACCAGCCGAAACAATCGGTTAGGTCAGCATGGATGCACAACACCTAGGATTGACGCCTAGAACGTAGGTTATACAAAACATACCATAAGTAATGACAGCGCGGTCGAAAAGATGCGCAGGGAGATGAGGCAGCAAGCTCTCCCGTCTCTCCGATGGGCTTTGCCCTGGGAATGCCGAGCGTTTTAAGGCTCGGATTCGCCTTTTTCGGCAGTTCCGCTCGAGTTAGACCTCCGTTACTAACTTGGCGGATTAATTAAGTATCCTAATTCCACTACGCGGAGGAATCCACTAGTACGCCAAGGTACGACGATGACGAGACCGGTGCTACGGGCGATGAGGGTAAATGATTTCTAAATAACGCCTGATTCTGTCCATAAAGCTCTTTAATCACCTGCCGCGCTAAAACTAAATTTGCACTAGCCAGTGCTGTTCCAATCGTCGCGAACTTGCTATGAGCAAGTGTGGGACTTAACTGCAGCAGCAAATGGTAGTTAACCTTGGCTTCTGTCAGATCGCCTGCATCGAGCGCCTTGATAAGTGCTTTGAGTTTCTGCTGGTGCTGCTGACGGCGATTACCTTCATGCTGGTCTTGTCCGTGGTGGCTGTTGCTGGACATGTTAATTCGTAGGCTGAGTTCCGAGTTCATTTGGGATCTCCTTTGCGATGAATGAACTTCCGCATTTTTGATCATGAAGCATTGAATTAATTCATTCGTTAATGAGGATGCTAGTACCAACTTAAGCATCCGGTTCGAATTCCAAGGTCTCAAACGAGCGAATACTCCAAACTGATGACTCACCGGTCTCAAAAAAAGCTAGTACCTTATTTCCCCGGATGCGCCAACATAGCTGGATGAAATTCGCGCCATCTTTACCGTATGCGTAACCGTCGTGCATCTCACGATTCCCACATTGCTGGTTGCTGTTCGTGATGACTGTCCAGCCACCGAAATTGTTTTCAAATCCAGCAACTTGCAGGTCCTGCGCGGTTGAGCTGGCTGCTGTCATGAACAAGAATAACGTCGCGATAAGATGCTTCATGTAACACCTCCGATTCAGACGTGAAACTTCGATCTCTCTGCTTCTCCACATGACGCCCGCACAATCTGATGTTCGGCATCAATGAATTCGACGGGTTTAAGGCAGCGACAAAGGTAGCCGCCCCAGGTCCTCAGCTTGCAGCGATCTGAGAAGGGAGCCGTCAGATCGTTGCCGATAGCAACCGAGAAAAAGCATGAATCGTGCCATGGTGACAGGCGGATAATCGGCATTCTAGGGGTATCGACGGCTGGTAGCGTAGATACGGATCGTCCAGATGGCTAGTCAAGGGGACGCTCTGATGGCGCATCATTCCCTTGGCTTTTCAGGACGTGACAGGCTGAGCAGTGGATGGGTTTCCTCCCCCAACCACCACAGCAGCGCACCAGATGTAAACATCGCTAGGGCGACAAACCAGAACGCAGCTTGTATTTGTCCGGTGAAATAGGCGGTCAGTCCTAAACCCAATGCGCCGACGCCGTAGCCTAGATCACGCCAAAATCGATATATGCCGATCGCCGAGCCGCGCCAAGTAGGCGGCGAAATATCTGCTACTGCGGCAGATAGATTTGGGTAGAGCATGGCCATGCCAAATCCAGAAACTGCCGAGGATGCTGCCCACCAGACTATGTCATCGACCAGCACCATCGCCGCTACGCCGGCGCCGCAAATCCACATGCCTGATACGTTCAATACATGGCGCCCGATCCGATCCGACAGTCTGCCGGTCAACAGTTGGAAGACTCCCCACGTGAAGCCATAAATACTGATGACCCAACCAACGGTTGGCAGACTCAATCCCTGCTGATA
>JAUMAI010000658.1:0-4482 GCA_032116775.1 Pirellula sp.
TCACTAGACCAATTAGAGAAATCACTAAGGGCAGGCTACACGTCTAAAGCTAGATATGGAAGCCTTGGCTTGTTTGGAATGGGATTCAATGTAGCAACGGCAAGACTTGGTGTGAAAACAGAAATCACAAGTGGTCAACATGGCGCACAAGAAGAGTCCGTTGTTGTAGTTGACCATGCGGCACTGGAGAAGAATGAGTCGTTCAACGTCCCGGTCAGCACAAGAGCCAAAGATGTAGCGACTTCAGGCACAAGGATATCAATCACCTTAAAGCCCTATATGCGTGATCAGCTAACGAGCAAGACGGCAAACGCGCTTCGGAAACAACTCGGTGATATTTACTCGTACATGCTCCGGTCAGAGGTGCCAGGACTCTCGAAAAAAGAGCATCAAGGCTCTTCAGTGCGTCTAAATCTAGTGCTCGACGGGAAGCAAGTTAAACCGACTATTCCTTGTGTTTGGGCAGACACCCGAAGTGCAATGAATGCGGGCCAAAAAGTCGAAGCCATACAGTATTTCGATAAGGATCTTCCTGAGCAACGTTTTTGTCTTGACTGCGGCGAATGGACGAGCTCAGAGACCGGCCCATGTGTGCAATGCGGCGGAAAGTTTCTCGAGTTGCGTCAGAGAAAGCTGTTCGGATGGGTTGGCATACAGCGATTTCTCGACACCGACAAGTTTGGGATTGACTTCATACGCAATGGAAGAAAGATTCTTCGCAAAGATAAGTCAATTTTCTCATGGGTGGACCCTGACTCGGGCGATGTCTTTAATGAATATCCAGTAGAGATGCCTGCAAACAAAGGGAGGATCGTCGGTGAAGTGCACCTGGACCACGTTAGAGTTAACTATCTCAAGAACGGCTTTGAAGAGGAGTCCTCAGCCTGGAAGGCAGCTGTGCGAACCATCCGTGGCGAGCACGCGCTTAAGGCGCGCAGCCGGGGTAAGGGCGTTGCAAACGACTCTCCTCTTGCTCGACTGTTCACAGCATTCCGACGAAACGACGCAGGCGCAAAATACTTGATCCCTTCTGAAGAGGGTGAGTCCCGACACGTCATGGCCGCTGAATGGGCGAAGTACTTTGAGCAAGGAGACCCGGAGTATTGGGATGATTCGAAATGGTGGGCAGCGGTGCAGGGGCATGAAGCAAAGCAAGGACGAGAGCTTGATGGTGCTTCGAGGAGTCACTTGGACTCAGTTCTGCCGCCTCTTAGAGCTGAAAGTAGCATTGCTGAACCCGTCGCCCCACAGTACGTCCAAAAAATCGAATCTGCTTCTGAGCGATTCGATCGAGTTATTCCAAGTAGCAGGAAGCTATTGTCGCTTTCACAGCAGTACAGATTCGCTGAATATGGCAACTGGTCATTGGAGGCATACATTGTTCCAGCGAATGTAGCGACTGGCGACAAAGCAGCCACTGAACTGCTTGCAGGTGCGGATAATTCCCTAAAGATTCTCATTTTCGAGGGAAATAGCGTTGTATTCGACTTCGCAAGGGAGCCCCGGGACATCGCAATACACGCGTTTGCAAACACAATATCTGCTCGATTTCCTCATGCTGAATACTGGCAAATCTATCAACAGATACTTGAAGTCTTAAATGAAGAGAAGCTTTCGGACGCAGCGGTGCTCGGCCAGGCTGAAGACCTACTTCGACGTTTGCTAATCCGGCTCGAAGGTCGAGCTGAAAGTGATCCAGCTCTTGTTTGGGCGGGCGTGACAATGGACGGCAAGCAGTGGATACAGCAGAGAGCCTTTGAGGGCGATCCATCGATGGACGTTGAGTCTCTTGGCCGCACGGCGGGATTTGTGCAGTACATGGGATTTCGACAAGTTGGAGAGCTCGTGGTCGCATTGCCCGAGTTCTTATTGGATGGAGCAGTCTTTACCGGGAGCCACAAAGGTCTCACAGATAGCCAAAAGATTGCACAGGCAGGAAGGTTTTCAAATTGGCTTCATTCTCTTGACGATTTAGTTGTCAGCCGACAGAAACGCTCCACAATTGAGCTGAAGATTCTTAAGCTGCAGCTCGATCGGATTGACCAGCTTTTGGTGCGCGAAGATTAACGAGCCGCTCGACAGCCAGAGACACTCCTTTGTATCGCCGGAATACCTGGCTGACGTAGGACCTTTCGGCCTAACCCGCGCAATAGAAAGAATGTTTCTTCATATTGGTTTCGACTGGATACAAAACATTGATGGCTCCGGCGATAAAGGCGCAGATCTAGTGGGTTCATACGCCGGGGAGAAGGTTGTAATTCAATCGAAATGGAAGAAATCTCAACAACTATCTGCGGCGGCAATCCAGGAAGCCTCTGGAGCATTAGATGTATACAAAGCTGACCGAGCAATTGTTGTAACTAATGGTGAGTTTGCGCGCGTTGCTCAGAACGAGGCGGCAGATTTATTGGCAAAGCAGGGAAAGCGCATCGACCTACTCAACGGAGCCGATGTATTGGCGGCTTGGCCGAGATTGAGCGAATACTTGCCAAGTAAGCATGAACTTCGTCCATATCAGCTGAAGGCGGTAGAGGCAATAACTGGGTCTTTAGAAATGACTCACCGGGCGCTTCTTGTATTGGCAACGGGACTCGGAAAAACTGTAGTTGCGGGACGACTTCTTGATAGGCTGTTTCAGCAAAAGCCACAGGCGCAAGTCTTGGTACTTGCACACACCAGAGAGCTTGTGTTGCAGCTTGAACGAGCGCTATGGTCGAGCCTAAATAGAAAGATCCCAACCCAGGTCCTGGACGGTGAGTCCAAGCCTCACTACCTCGAAGGAGTTACCGTGGCCACGCATCAAAGCGCCATCGAATACATTCGCAGTGGTTATCGCCCCTCTCTTCTTGTGATTGATGAAGCGCACAACGTAGGCCCAAACTCTGAGTACCTTGAGATTGTTGCAGCATGCTCGAGTTCAGACATCTTAGGCTTAACAGCAACGCCGTGGCGAGCAGATAAGTTCGATATTGCTGAAGTATTCGGCCCCCCCGCATTCCAAATGGGACTTGTTGAAGGTATCAATGGCGGCTATCTCTCAGAAGTCCGCTATCGAATGTTCACCGATAATGTTGATTGGGATAACATTCAAATGCTTAGTCGCAACTCCTATTCAATAAGTGATCTAAACCGTAAGCTATTCCTTCCGCAAAGAGATGAAAAGATTCGCGATCACTTACTAGAGGCGTGGGCGCTTACGCCCAACCCACGAGCAATCGTCTTTTGTCAAACTATCGAGCACGCTGAGCATCTCGCAGCAGTATTGCGGTCAAACCCGGCCTGGGGCGGCACTGCAACACTGCATGCAAAACAGACAATGCGTGAGCGAAAGATGAGCTTGCTCAGTTTCAGAAGTGGAGAAATCCCCATACTTACCGCAGTGGACATTCTTAATGAGGGCGTAGATGTCCCAGATGTGAACATTGTCTGCTTTGCGCGCATTACCCACAGCAGAAAAATCTTTGTCCAGCAACTAGGGCGTGGTTTACGTTTAGCTGCGGGTAAATCGCATGTTGAAGTATTGGACTTCGTGTCAGACATCAGGCGCCTCAAGGCCGGAATGGATTTGAAACAAGGATTAGGTGGGGACGGAGGATCTGAGGTGCTCTTTGTGCCAGGTGCCGCTTCTATTGAGTTCTCAGAGGCGCAGGGGGCTGATAATTCCTTGCAGGCTTGGCTCCGTGATGTTGCAAACCTAGATGATCTTGACGATAGCGCGGTGCTTACGGTGCCAGATCTTTAGTAGATTCGAATAGCCTCGCAAATTCATTCCTGATCTCTGGAGGAATGAGCTGCTCGTGCATCCGTCGCATCGCTAGCTGAGACAATTCATTGCCTGCACGCTTCACATCTGCGTAACTGTGGTGGCCCACATATTGCAGGTATGGGGATATTGTGCCGGTATAAAAAACAGTCGCAACGGATTCCTTGAGCGGATTGCTGTATTTCATTTTGCACTTAGGGCAGTTCCAGAGTGAAACATGACGTTTGAGTCGAAGCTGACTTGTTTTCTTACAGTTTGGGCATCTATCGATTGTGCTTGTTCCCTCGCTAGTATCTATTCGCGCTATTGATCCTAGCGCGATTATCTTGTCGTTGCGATTGTCAGCAATGACAACGCGGTTTCCAACTGCCAGTTGTTTCGAATTCGGAACCCTGTTGTTCCAACGGTAGATCCCTTTGGCGTCTCCGTAAGTCTCTGGGCCTCTTCCGGGATTGTTCGTAGATAGGAGCAGCCAGGTGATGTGTTCGCTCAAGCCAGCCCCACCCTCTCCTTGACCTCACGCATCGTCTCGGTGACGAGGGGGAGGAGGCGCTGTGCGCCGTCGCCCAGGATGTTGTCGATCTCATGGGGAACTGCGAGGAGCTCCTGGTAGCGCTCGCGGGCGGGGGCGTAGTGGGCGGTGAGGCGTTCGGCGAGTGCGCGCTTCAGGTCGGCGCAGCCACTGGTGGCGTTGCGCTCTGACTCCCAGAGCTCCTTGT
>JAUMAI010000659.1:0-14037 GCA_032116775.1 Pirellula sp.
GTATTATCAAGGTCGGTGATGAAGTTGAAATCATCGGCTTGAAGGAGAAGTCCAGCAAGACCACCTGCACCGGTGTTGAAATGTTCCGCAAGCAGTTGGACTCCGGCCGAGCTGGTGACAACGTCGGATTGTTGCTCCGCGGTTTGAAGCGTGAAGATATCGAGCGTGGCCAGGTATTGGCGAAGCCAAACAGTATTACTCCACACAAGGTTTTTGAGTGCGAAGTGTACTGCTTGAGCAAAGAAGAAGGTGGTCGTCACACCCCATTCTTCAGCGGTTATCGTCCACAGTTCTATTTCCGTACCACCGACGTTACTGGTTCCTCCAGCTTGGTTGGTGCTGAAATGTGCATGCCTGGCGACAACGTTAAGTTGAAGGTTGAGTTGCAGAAGCCGATCGCTATGGACGAAGGTGTTCGCTTTGCTATTCGCGAAGGTGGCAAGACGGTCGGTTCGGGCGTTGTTACCAAGATCATCGAATAGTTTTTAGGTCCAGCCTTGTTGCGGGAGGAATCCCAGACAGGTTGGGGATGTAAAACAAATAATTCGGCCGCTATCGCGAGATAGCGGCTGTTTTTAGGGGTGTAGCTCAATTGGCAGAGCGTTGGTCTCCAAAACCAAAGGTTGCGAGTTCGATTCCCGCCGCCCCTGCTTTGTGTGTCAGGCTAGATATTTAATCCACTAGCAAGTATCGAGTGTCGAATGTCCAGTGATGCGGGCTTGTCCTCCAGAAGACTGATCGATGAGATGTTTTCTGGGGTGTTGTACAAACGCAACCAAGGCAAGATGGTTCGCCAGTTGACCTGCTTGGCCATTTGGGTGGTTGTAGGGGTTGCTACGTGGCGGTGCCATGCTTTGTACCTCGAAGGGCGAGGTTGGCTCGGTTACGTTGTCGCCGCCGCGATGCTAGCGGTTGGTGGTTGGGTTGGGTATCGATTGGTAAATTGGCCGAAATTTGCTGATTTTCTGATATCGGTTGAGGCAGAAGTAAATAAAGTTTCCTGGCCGACTCGTACTGAGCTTGTCAGGGCTTCGATTGTGGTTATATTTTGCATCTTCTTCTTAACGATGATATTGTTTGTTTTCGATGCTGTTTGGCAGGGGTTATTCTCCTGGCTTGGTATTTCTTAGCAAACTCGTCTAGGAAGTCGTCAGTTACTCTCTGGCTAAGCCGTCTAAAGCGGAATGGCTGATCTAAGGGTTAAGCTGCTGTAACTACTGCAGATAACGCTGGGAAATTGCGGGTAATTGGTGGTGCAAGTTAGAAATAGACTGTGAATAGACTGTGAATAGACTGTGAATAGACTGTGACAGTGTAAGTTTTTGGTGGTTTCGGTTACGTAAGTTTGGTGACGATCCTGGTTAGGCCAACAGCCCTTTAGGCGTGATTGGCCAGGGTAAGGACGGCAACTGCTTGGCAGTTTGCGTGTCTTACGGATCTTAGCCGTAGTTGGTATCCCGGAAGCGAGTTGCTACTGCGGTCGCGAGTCGAACCACTGGGGATGATCCTGGGTGCAAGATCGGGTCAGGTAGAATTAGGGCAGCGGACGCACGATTCCGTTAATGCCGGGAGATTTTGGTGACATGTGTGCCTGGCGTTAGGCGCATATGGGGTATTCCAGATCGATGGACCGGCACGGGGGTGTGAAGTGAATAATGAAAATGTCGATGAACCTGTAGGTTCGTCAATACAATCTGATGATGCAAATGTCGCGGGTGCTTCTAAGCAAACACCGGTAGGCGATTCTGGGTCTGCATCTGCCGTGGGTAGCGAAATCGCGGCAAGTGATATTCCGCCAAAGTATTGGTATATCCTGAAAGTTGCGTTCAATCGCGAAGATACCATCCGCAAGGCTTTGGAGAAGCGTGTTAAGCTGGCTGGAGTTGAAGCGTATTTCGGCGACATTTTGATTCCAACTGAGGATGTGGCGACCTTCACTCGGACTGGACAGCGTCGAGTTGTGAAGCGAAAGCTATATCCAGGCTATTTGATGATCGAAATGGCCGTCACCGAGGATACATGGTTCTTGGTGCGTGAAACCGATGGGATTGGAGATTTCACCGGATCGGGCGGCAAGCCAACGCCGATGGATGACAAGGAAGTTGAAAGAATATTGAAAGTTGTCAAGCCTCAGGCAGATGAGGGGCAGACGCTTAAAACGGCGATACCTTACGGGCGCGGTGACCGTGTTCGAGTCAAAGAGGGTTACTTTCAGAACCTGGAAGGTGAAGTCGATAAGGTTGATGAGGCTAATGGTCGGGTAACGGTGATCATCAGTATTTTTGGTCGCAGTACTCCGGTCGAGTTGGATCACTGGCAGGTGGAGCCAGCCTAGGTGGGACGTGGCAAAGGCATGTTCCGAAGGGTGGTGGCTGCCGTTCATTGGAAGTCATTGGGTTACGAGTTAAAAGTTTGGTTAACGAAATACGATCGAGTTAATTCGCTATGGCAAAGCAAATGGTAGGACAGGCGAAGTTCCAAGTGCCCGGTGGGCAGGCTACACCGGCCCCGCCTGTTGGTACTTCGCTTGGTAAGTTCGGTGTGAACCTCGGCCAATTCGTGTCGCAGTTCAATGAGCGAACGAAAGAGTTTAAGGGCACTCCGATCCCTGTTGTGGTTACAGTGTATAACGACCGCAGTTTTGAATTCATCACCAAGAGCCCACCGGCTGCTGCACTTTTGAAGTTGGCGGTAGGGATTGCTCGGGGATCTGGTGAGCCAAACAAAACCAAGGTTGGTAAGGTAACCAGGGCTCAGATCGATGATATATGCAACAAGAAAATGGCCGATCTGAATGCCCGCGACCTTGAGCATGCTCGCCGCATGATTGAAGGTACTGCACGCAGCATGGGCTTAGAGGTGGAGGGCTAAGCAAATGAGCAGTACAAAAGCAATGAAAGCGATGGAATCCAAGTCACTGGGTACGAAGGTTGTTTCCGTAGAGGAAGCAGTCGCGGTGCTCAAGAATTTCCCGGCTCGTAAGTTCGACCAAACAGTTGAGATCCATGTTCGTCTGGGTATTGATTCTGCCCAGGCAGATCAGATCGTTCGAGGTAGCTTGGTATTACCTCACGGTATCGGACGAGCGCAGCGTGTTGTCGTGTTTGCTAAGGGCGACCTAGCAAATGCGGCTAAAGAAGCTGGTGCTGACGAAGTTGGGCAGGATGATTTGGCCAAGAAGATCAAAGAGGGCTGGACTGATTTCGACGTGTGCATCGCGGCACCGGACATGATGGGCTTGGTTGGTCCTTTAGGTCGAGTGCTCGGTCCACGCGGTTTGATGCCATCTCCTAGGGCTGGAACAGTGACGCCTGACGTCGCCAAGGCTGTTAAGGAATACAAGGCAGGTAAGGTTGAGTTCCGTAACGATAAGGGTGGTAATGTCCATGCTGTCGTTGGGAAGTTGAGCTTCGATCCGAGTAAGTTGGTCGACAACGTAAAGGCTTTCTTGGAGTATCTCAATACTCTTAAGCCCAATACGGTACGAGGTACCTACGTTAAGTCTGTAGCTATCTGCGGCACGATGACTCCGAGCGTTCGGGTTAATGGCTAAGGGTTCACCGGATTAGGTTGAGAGAGCAGAGTTGCTATGAGTAAGTTAGTAAAAGGTATTGTTTCCAACGATGTGAAGCGTCGATTGGCCGGTGTGCAAGATGCTGTACTGGTCAACGTCATTGGAATGTCTTCCGACACGACGTACGCTCTGCGTAAAGCTTTGCGTGATCAAAAGATACAAATGATGGTTGTGAAGCGGACACTAGCCGCTCGCGCCTCTGAAGGTACCAACCTGCGTCCAGCTTTCGACGATATGTCGGGCAGTATGGCCGTAGTGTGGGGATGTGAAGATTTCGTGTCATTGGCCAAGGCCATGACAGCGATTGCTGCCAGCGGTAAGTTCGCTAAGCTCGAACTGAAGGGTGGCGTCATGGATGGAGAACGCTTATCGGCTGACAAGGTGAAGGAAATCAGCAAGTGGCCTAATCGCCAAGAGCAAATTTCCTTGTTGGTCGGTCAGATTCTTGGTCCAGCTCGTCAGGTGGCTGGTCAGATCAAAGGTCCTGGTGCGAAATTGGCAAGCCAGGTCAAGAAGGTCAGCGAAAAAGAAGATTCGGCTTCGGCCGAGGCTGAGTCGTCCGGTACACCTATTTAGGGTATTGGCGGTAAAAATTTAGATTTGTGGGACTTTCCGATGCAGTCCTTACACAAAGCTCGGGTTTTATTTGTTATGATTTGGGTGCGGTGGGTGCTGCAAGTGCCAACCGGAGAGAGAACTTTCTGAACGAGGATTAGCGTAGGTCATGTCTGAAACGGCTTTTGCAGATGACATTCGTCAACTTGGCGATAAGATCGTAACCCTGACCCTGAAGCAGGCGAAGGAATTGAGTGATTACCTAAAGGACGTACACGGCATCGAAGCTGCTGCCGGTGGTGCTGTCGTTATGGCCGCTCCAGCTGCTGACGCTGGTGGAGCTGCTAAGGCTGCTGAGCAGACCGAATTCGATGTGGTTCTTACCGCCGCTGGCGATAAGAAGCTCGACGTCGTTAAGGTTGTCAAGAACATTACTGGTGCATCTCTGATGGATGCGAAGAAGATGGTGGAAAGCGCTCCAGTCACCATCAAGCAAGCTGTACCAAAGGCTGACGCTGAAAAGCTCAAGGCACAGTTGGCTGAATCTGGCGCTTCGGTGGAATTGAAGTAATTTCGGTTTTGGTTCACCACCACCCCAAATAAGGGCTCGGCCAATCCTGGGTTTGCCAGGGTTGGCCGGGTGCGATACACTGCCAGCGTGGACATAGGTCAGGTTTCGTTTATTACGTTCGATCTGATTAGCGCGCCTCTGTATAAGGGGTTTCTGCGCGCTGAGTTTCCAAGGAGCTTCATGGTTCTCAGAGGTAACGTAAGCAGACTGGCAGGAGTCTTTGTAGATGCGATACGTGGATGTGTTGCATTATCTAGCCATTTTGCGTTTGGGGATTGCGCTGCCTGTCAAAACATCGGCCGATTTTTCAGGCGATCGGTTGGCACGCTTGAATTGTCTAGGGTTAGAGCATGGTTTGGCAGAGCGGCAAGGTTGTGGAACGTTTCGCGCCCGGTAAACGTTCCCGTTTCCAGGATGGTATGTCGTGAGCCAATTTGGCTTTGCGTGGGCTAGTGGTACGTACAAGAGTAGTGGCGAAATAGTCCTGCTTGAGAATTCGAAATCTCCCAGAGGAGTTTCTGTAGTTAATGGCGACATCTTCCCAGCGACGTTTAAATCCAAGTGCAGTACGTCAGTTCGGTTCGGGACGTGAAGCATTTCACATCCCTGATTTGACGGTTTTGCAAACAAAAAGTTACGAAGGCTTTCTGCAGGAAGATTCCTCTGCAGACAAGCGAAAGAATCAAGGTCTGGAGTCGGTGTTTCGAGAAATCTTCCCAATCCAGAGCTATGACAACACGGTCAGCTTGGATTATCTGCGGTATGAGCTCGGCAAGCCACGGTACACACCGGAAGAGTGCCGTCAGTTGCGTTTGACTTTTGGTAAGCCGCTCAAGGTATTTTTGCGCCTAAATCGCGAACAGCCTTATGAGGAAGAGGTCTATCTCGGCGATATTCCGGTGATGTTGGGGGGTGGCGAGTTCATCATCAACGGGGCTGAACGCGTCGTGGTGAATCAGTTGCATCGCAGCCCCGGAGTTGATTTCGTTGAAGAAGCAGAAGGAACCGGCGATCGAAAGGTTCCATCAGCCCGTATCATTCCTGATCGCGGTAGCTGGATTGAAATCAACGTTACCAAGAAAGATAGTCTCAGCGTACGTATTGACCAGAGCGGTAAATTTTCCGTGATGACGCTGCTGCGAGCGATGTCGGAGAAATTCAGTACGGACTCGGATTTGCTGAAGGCTTTTTACGAGATCACCAGCGAAAAGGTCTCGGATAGCAAAGCTGTTGCCAAAATTGAAGGCAAGATTTCCGCTGACGATGTTATTTTCCCGGCCGATCATGAGCGGGCTGGAGAAATCATTGTCGAGGCTGGGCACAAAATCGCCAAGAGTGCAGCAGAAACGATTTGCACATCAGGCGTCAAGAAAGTTGATATTATTGAATCGCCCAAAGTGCCGTTCATTTTGAATAGCTTGGCAGAAGATAATACCAGCAGCCACGAAGAAGCTTTGTTGAGAATCTACCAGAGATTGCGTCCTGGTAATCCACCGAACCTTGAAAAGGCTCGCACGTTATTCTTCGAAAAATTCTTCGACGTCAATCGCTACCGTTTGGGTCGTGTTGGACGCTTCCGAGTGAATCGCAAATTAGACTTGAATGTTCCAGAAGATGTAATGACCTTGCGTCCGGAAGATTTGATCGCTTCGATCAAGTATCTTGTGGATTTGGCAGACGCTGAAGGTAAAGCTCAGTACGACGACATTGATCATTTGGGTAATCGCCGTCTGCGCACGATCGACGAATTGGCTTGCGAAGAATTGCGCAAAGGCTTCTTAAAACTTCGACGCACCGTTCAGGAACGTATGAGCCTGAAAGATGCCGAGGACATGTCTCCTAGAAGTTTGGTTAATCCGAAGAGCATCAGCGCTGCGATTGAATATTTCTTCGGTCGCGGAGAGTTGTCTCAGGTTGTCGACCAGACCAACCCCCTGTCGCAATTGACGCACGAGCGTCGTTTGTCCGCCCTGGGACCTGGTGGTTTGAATCGTAAGCGAGCAGGTTTCGAAGTTCGAGACGTTCATATTTCTCACTACGGGCGTATTTGTCCGATTGAGACTCCTGAAGGTACGAACATTGGTCTGATTAGCAGTTTGGCCATTTACGCTGCTGTTGACGAGTATGGTTTCTTGATCACTCCATATCGCGTGGTCAAAGAAGGAAAATTGACTGACGAAGTGCGATGGTTGCGGGCGGACCAAGAGGCAGATGCGTATATCGCGCCTGCCGACACCGAAACCAAGGACGGCGAATTGGTGGCTGGTCCTGGCATGATTGCTCGTCACCGAGCGGACTTTGAGATCGTGACGCCGTCGTTGGTCCAGTACATGGACATCGCTCCAAGCCAGATGGTTGGCGTTTCCGCAGGTCTGATTCCGTTCTTGGAGCATGACGATGCTAACCGAGCGTTGATGGGTTCTAACATGCAACGCCAAGCCGTTCCTTTGCTTATCACCGAGCCACCGATTGTGGCAACCGGTCTGGAAAAGGAAGTGGCCAAGAACAGTGCTATGGTTATTCGCGCTCGTCGAGGTGGCAAAGTCACCTACTGCGACTCGACTCGAATCGAAATCGGTTCGGATATTTATCACCTCAAGAAGTTCCAAGGGCTAAACGAGCGGACCTGCTTGAACCAGCGTCCAATCGTGAACCTTGGCGACAAGGTTAAGGAAGGGCAGATCATTGCCGACGGTGCTGCAACCCAGCAAGGTGAACTTGCATTGGGGCGAAACGTGCTAGTTGGCTTCATGTCCTTTGATGGTTTCAATTACGAAGACGCGATTATCATCAGCGAAGAATTGGTCAAGAACGATACGTACACCTCAATTCACATTGAAGAATTTGATGTGGAAATTCGTGAGACGAAGCTTGGTCGTGAAGAATTCACGAGAGATATTCCAAACGTCAGCGAGAAGGCTCTGCGAAATCTCGATGAGAGCGGTATTGTTCGCGTTGGTACCTACGTGCGTCCTGGTGATATCCTGGTCGGTAAAGTCTCTCCTAAGAGCAAGACCGAGCAGACACCGGAAGAAAAATTGCTGCACGCGATCTTTGGTCGTGTCGGTGAAGATGTGAAGAATGATTCGCTAGAGGTTAGCTCTGGTGTTGAAGGTATCGTGATCAATACCCAAAAGTTTTCACGTCGCATGAGCCTCACCGAAGATGAGCGCAAGGAGTTCGAGAAGGAACTTAAGCGAATCGAAGCCGAAGGCAACCATGAAATTTCCAAAGCGTTTACCGCTTTGGTTAATGAGATGGAGGCTGCGATCGGTACCAAGCTTAGCGATACCGATGGAACTCCGCTTGCCAGCGGACAAGATCCTAAGTTTGTCGCTGAACAAGCTCAAACATTTAATCTGTCGCGTTTGCTCAATCGGTTGGACAGCGGGCATCACAGTGAACTAAGGCGGATTCATAAAGGCTCATGGCCTGCCGTTGAGTTCGCTTTGGATGAACGCGATCGCAAGCTCAACAGTATGAAGCGTGGTGATGAGCTGCGTAACGGCGTGTTGCAGATGGTCAAAGTTTACATTGCCACCAAGCGTGTTATCAGCGTTGGTGATAAGATGGCAGGCCGCCACGGTAACAAGGGGGTGATCTCCAAAGTGTTGCCGGTTGAGGATATGCCATTTTTGCCAGACGGCACACCGCTCCAGATTCTGCTCAATCCACTCGGCGTTCCTAGCCGTATGAACGTGGGACAGATTTTGGAAACTCACCTCGGTTGGGCTGGTGCCAAGCTTGGGTTCCAAGCTGTGACGCCAGTGTTTGACGGGGCCAGCGAATCGGACATCAATGATTGCTTGGAAGCTGCCGATTTGCCCCGCCATGGCAAGATTCGATTGCACGATGGTCGAACCGGTGAACCGATGGAACAGGAAACAACCGTTGGTTACATCTACATGTTGAAGTTGCATCACTTGGTGGATGACAAGGTTCACGCACGTTCGACCGGTCCATACTCACTGATTACACAGCAACCTCTCGGTGGCAAGGCCCGCTTCGGTGGACAGCGCTTTGGAGAGATGGAAGTGTGGGCACTGGAAGCTTATGGTGCCGCCTACATTCTGCAAGAGTTGCTAACGGTCAAGAGCGACGACGTGGAAGGTCGTACGAAGATTTACGAATCGATGGTCAAGGGGGAGAATACACTGGAAGCTGGTACTCCGGCCAGCTTTGACGTTCTCACCAATGAGATTCGCGGTTTGGCATTGAACATGAGACTTGAGAAGCGTCGCGTGTAACGAACTGAAGCGAGCCGCTTGAGCATGCTTGTGCTCTAGCGGCTTTTGCTCGTTGGTGACGCAACAAGATCGAGAGCTTGTCAAAACCAAGCGCGAGTTTTGGTAACCGAAAAAGATAAGCCCACAAATTGAGAATGAATTAGGTCGTACTAGTGATTCTCAAGAATTTTAAGAAGCAAATCAAACAAGACCAGGATAGAGAACTGAGATCGACTGTTCTGTCTTGCCCAGCAAAAATATTCGAATAACCCGAAGATATTCCTAGGATCCGCCTCTCATTTCACCAAATGTAAGGTTGCCCTAGATGTATCCGATCGAAAGTCACCTCGGTGACGTGAACCCCAAAAGGAGCCTTGTTGAATGGCCATTGGCGAAACAACTTACGATCGTGTAAATGATTATACCTCGGTCAAGATCAGCCTTGCTCGACCACAAGATATTCGTAGTTGGTCTTTCGGCGAAGTGAAGAAGCCGGAAACAATTAACTACCGCACCTATCGTCCTGAAAAAGATGGTTTGTTTTGCGAAAGAATTTTTGGTCCTGAGAAGGACTGGGAATGCGCCTGCGGTAAGTATCGTGGGATGAAATACAAAGGGATGATCTGCGATCGTTGCGGTGTTAAGGTGACACACAGTCGCGTTCGTCGCAAACGAATGGGGCACGTTGAGCTTGCTGCCCCAGTGGTGCATATCTGGTTCTTCAAGGCAATGCCGAGTCGTCTTGGTACTTTGCTCGATATGAAAACCAGCAGCTTGGAAAAAGTAATTTATTTCCAAGACTACGTAGTGATTAATAAAGGCGAGACCGATCTCGAAAATCAGCAATTGCTCACCGAGGAAGAATATCGCGCTGCTAAAACCCAGTGGGGTGACAATGCGTTTGAAGCGGATATGGGAGCAGAGGCGATTCGCAAACTTCTCGCTAGTCTTGACTTGGTTAAATTGTCCGAAGACCTGCGCGGTGAGTTAGGTAAGACTGACAGTAAGCAGAAGAAAAAGGATTTGATCAATCGCTTGAAATTGGTTGAGTCCATTCGCGATAGTGACAACCGTCCCGAGTGGATGGTTTTGGATGTTATTCCCGTTATTCCACCCGACTTGCGCCCACTTGTTTTATTGGATAGCGGTAACTTTGCGACTAGCGATTTGAATGATCTCTATCGCCGTATTATTAATCGCAACACTCGCTTGCGTAAGCTTGTCGATCTTAACGCGCCAGAAGTGATTATCCGCAACGAAAAGCGTATGTTGCAGCAATCCGTTGATGCGTTGTTCGATAACAACCGTTGCAAGAGACCTGTGCTTGGGTCAAGCAATCGCCCGCTGAAATCTTTGACAGATATGATCAAAGGTAAGCAGGGACGTTTCCGTGAGAACTTGCTCGGTAAGCGTGTGGATTACTCCGCTCGAAGCGTTATCGTTATCGGTCCTCGCTTGAAATTGCATCAGTGTGGTTTGCCGAAAAAGATCGCTCTTGAGCTATATCAGCCGTTTATCATCCGCCGACTAAAAGAGCTCGGTCATGCTGACACAATTAAGTCAGCTAAGAAGATGCTGGAGCGAAAGGATGAGGAAGTCTGGGACATTCTAGAGCAGGTGATTCGCAATCACCCAGTCCTCTTGAATCGTGCTCCAACTTTGCACCGCATGGGTATTCAAGCTTTCGAACCAACTTTGGTTGAAGGCAATGCGATTCATTTGCACCCCTTGGTTTGCAAAGGCTTTAATGCTGACTTCGATGGCGACCAGATGGCAGTTCACTTGCCTCTTTCGATCGAAGCTCAGGTGGAAGCTCACACCTTGATGATGAGCACTCACAATATTTTTGCTCCGAGCAACGGTAAGCCGATCATGAGTCCATCTCAGGATACGGTGATGGGTTGCTACTACATCTCGATCGAATTGCCTAACCGCAAAGGTCAGGGAATGACGTTCTCATCTTTGGATGAGGCTGAGACCGCATTCCAGCAGGGTGTGATCGATCTGCATGCCAAGATCAAAGTGCGTCTTCCAAAATATCGCAAGTTGAAGACTGATCCGAATTCTGCAGGTGGCCAGATCGTTGAAACAACTTACGGCCGTGTGATGTTTAATAAGATGTTGCCTCAAGGTATGGACTACTACAACCAGTCCTTCCGCAGCGGTGACTTGGCATCAGTTATCTCTGACTGCTATCAGCGTCTAGGTCGCCGAGCAACAATTAACTTGCTAGACGACATGAATCAACTTGGTTTCCGTGAAGCGACGCGAAGCGGTTTGTCCTTCGGTACTGACGACCTAGTTACACCGAAATCCAAGTCCCAGCATATTTCGCTGGCCGAGAAAGAAGTGATGAAGCTGACCAAGTTGTACGACCGCGGCCAGATCACTGGGCCAGAGCGTTACAACAAGGTTCTGGATACTTGGACCCACGCCCGCGAATTGATCACTAAAGATATGTTGCAGGCGATGGAGCATGATGACCGCGGTGGTACAGGCTATGTTAACCCGGTTTACTTGATGGCTCATTCTGGTGCTCGAGGTGGTATCGAACAGATTCGACAATTGGCTGGTATGCGTGGTTTGATGGCTAAGCCAACCGGCGAAATCATCGAAACGCCTATTAAGGCAAACTTCCGCGAAGGTCTGACGGTGCTCGAGTACTTCTCCAGTACTCACGGCGCTCGAAAAGGCTTGGCTGATACCGCGTTGAAGACGGCGGACTCGGGTTACTTGACCCGTAAGTTGGCTGACGTGGCTCAGAACGTTGTTATCACCATGCATGATTGCAGCACGACTCAAGGGATCACCAAGGGTACGATTTACCGTGGTGAAAAAGTTGAAGTGCACTTGGCGGACGCGATCAATGGTCGCGTAAGCCGACAGAACATTATCAACCCTGTCACCAAAGAAGTCGTCGTTCATGAGAACGAAATGATCGTTCCACAAGTGGCTAAGAAGATCGAAGCGCTCGGCTTGGACAAGATTCAAGTTCGTAGCCCGATGACCTGCGACGCGCCGCTTGGTGTATGTCGCCTTTGCTACGGTATGGACATGTCGACCGGTTCGCTTGTCGAAGAAGGTATGGCGGTTGGTATCATCGCTGCCCAGTCGATTGGCGAGCCTGGTACGCAGTTGACGATGCGTACGTTCCACATCGGTGGTACGGTGAATACGAGCGTCGAAGAAAGTGACATCAAAGTTCGTAAAGGTGGTATCGTACGCTTCACTCGTTTGCGTGTGGTTAAGAACCAGGAAGGTAAGGACGTTGTTCTTACTCGCAGCAGTGAGATCGCGATTTTGGATGCGACCGGTCGCGAAGTAGAGAAGTATGATATTCCAACCGGTGCGACTTTGTCCGTGAAGGAAAACGACACGGTTACAAAGGGCCAAGTACTCTGCGAATGGAACCCTCACAAGATTCCAATTTTGGCCGAAGTCAGCGGTAAGGTTCGCTACGATGATGTCGTCGAAGGTGAAACGATGAGAACCGAACGCGATCCAAGTGGTAACTTGCGACGCGTGATTATTGATCATCGTGGTGATTTACACCCACAAATCGTGGTCGAGGATACCGACGGTAAGACGTTGGACGTCTACTATCTACCAGAAAAAGCGATCATCACGCTGCCTGAAGGCTCGATGGTCTCTGCTGGTAGCGAGTTGGCAGAAACTCCTCGTGCAGCAAGCGGTATTACCGACATCACGGGTGGTCTACCACGAGTTACTGAAATCTTTGAAGCTCGAAAGCCGAAGGATCCAGCTGTTATCGCTGAGATCGACGGTGTCGTTGAGCTGAAGAGTGAGAAAAAGCGTGGTAAGCGAACCATTATCGTGCGAAGCGATAGCGGTGAAGAGCGTGAACATCTTGTTCCGCCTGGTAAACGCTTCATGGTTCACTCGGGTGACATCGTCAAGGCTGGTCAGGCACTCGTCGACGGACCTTTGGTGCCACACGATATTCTTGCCGTTAGCGGTGAGGAAGCGGTGCAACAATACTTGGTGCATGAAGTGCAACAGGTTTACCGCATGCAACGTGTGGAAATCAACGA
Organism: Pirellula sp.; assembly: GCA_032116775.1. Lineage (GTDB taxonomy): Bacteria > Planctomycetota > Planctomycetia > Pirellulales > Pirellulaceae > JAFLCP01. The sequence goes on from JAUMAI010000659.1 coordinate 12,979, forward strand.
CAAGCATTTGGAAACTATCATTTCGCGAATGCTCCGTAAGGTGAAGATTGAGCATGCAGGTGATACGAACCTGTTACCTGGCTTGGTGATGGATAAGTTTGATTTCCGTCGTCATAACAACCAGTTGGCCAAGTGCTTGAAGATCACTGACCCAGGGGATAGTGAATTCAAGACGGGAGATATTGTGCCTCGCGAAGCAATCGAGCAGAGCAATGCTCAGACTGAAGCGTTAGGTGGAAAACCTGCCAAGGGCAAGGCTCCAAAGCCTGCTTCTTCAAAGACACAGTTGCTTGGAATCACGAAGGCTTCGGTGCAAAGTACCAGCTTTATATCTGCAGCCAGTTTCCAGGAAACCACGAAGGTGCTCACTGAAGCCGCGTTGGCTGGCAAGACCGATAAGTTGGTCGGCTTGAAAGAGAACGTGATCTTAGGGCATCTCATTCCTGCCGGTACCGGATTCCGCGTATTCCAGGAATCTGAGGTTTCTTACCGTCGCGAAGCTTTAGAGGACTTGGTAAATCGTGGTACTGAGGTAATGGAGCAGAATTATGCCTTGCTAAATGCTCCGCTACCTGAAGGTCTAGAAGCAGAAGAGGCTGTGGATATCCCTGACGCAGGGCTCCCGATGGACTCTTCGGGTACTGCTGATGAACTGGGCGGCTAGTTAACTAATTGCAGGGATTATTTCGCAACGACAGGGGGCTCAACTATGGGCCCCCTTTTTTCGTTGATGTTGGAATTTCCTAGTAGGCTATCAAAGATTCACTTTTCAATAGGCACTCGATGAGTAGAGCTTTTCGATAGCAACTTTCTACTGGAAAATAAGTGCAAGGCCTCGAGGTGTTTCGTAAAGCTTGCCAATAACTTCGCTGCAGGTTGAACACAAAGCTAGCATTTGTAATGCAAGCGAATCGCTCCCGCGAACGCTTTTGGACTGGGTGCCCTCACTGACTGGATGTCTCACTGACTGGTTGTCTCACTGACTGGTTGTCTCACTGACTGGATGTCTCACTGACTGGTTGTGTCACTGACTGGATGTCTCACTGACTGGATGTCTCA
>JAUMAI010000660.1:0-13309 GCA_032116775.1 Pirellula sp.
TAAAAGAGTTTTTTTCTGCTCTGGACAGATAGCTAATAACTGCGGTGCCAGACTATCATCTGCCAAGACCGCTTCGTCGATATCCAGCAGCAATCCATGGAGTCGCATGGTGGGACGGTAACCCGCAATCAAATGTACGTCAGATGCCCCACGCCGAATCGCTCGCTCTAAATAATCGTTCATCATAGTTTTGATTTTCTTTGCTTAAATCGACTCTTGCCTCGGCTACAATCTGGTACCAAGACTGACCACCAACATATCCATATTGAACTAACTCGCTTCGGCGCAATACCTAACGTTCGCCTTGTCTCACAGCTTTATCTTTTTCAAATATGAAACAACTATTCCCACTCATCCCGTTTTTACTCTGCAACATTTGCTTCTCGCAGGATTCGAGTTCTAACGAGTCTTCTACCAAGACAGCCGACAAAGCGATTTCTGAGCGTCTGTCAAATATAGATTTACCAACTGGGATTGCAGTAGAAGCCTATGAACGCAAAACGCCTCGACCACTTCGTTTTTATCGAGCCACCATTGATCTCAACCAACCAGGCTTGCAACCAACAGTTTCATTTTCAGCTGATCCGGATGGCGAAGGCCCGGCTGAAACGGTACTAACTCCTCCCAAGTCCTTAGCGAACGACAAAGGTATGGTCATCGCCATCAACACGAATGCTTGGTCGATGATACCAGATCCTCAAACAGGCAAGGCACCCGGCTATATCGCCGGTGAAAAAGCCGACATTCATGGCTGGGCACTCAACCGTGATCGTTTAGCGAGTCCTTGCCAAGAAGGTTACTGGACCTTTTGGATCGATGAACAGAACAAACCCTCAATCGATAACTTGATACCGGGAAAAATCAAGAAAATGCCAAAACCCAAGCTCGCAATCGCTGGCTTTGGTGGAATCCTGCGTGACTCCAAAATTTTGGTTGGTCCCAGTGAAGTCAGACATCCGCGAACTGCTATCGGCTACAACGCCGACCGCACCCAACTGACACTGGTCGTCGTCGATGGCAGACAACCCAAAGTTAGCGAAGGAGTCAGCGAAGAAGAACTCGCTCAATTGATGCTCGAATTTGGCTGCGCCGATGCGATCAATCTAGATGGTGGCGGAAGCTCTATCATGCTGGCCAAGCAAAAAAATGGGCAATTGCGAATCATCAATCGACCATCCGACCTTACGGGTGCCCGCCCAGTTCCGGTTATGTTTGGAATACAGTGTCCATGATCGTCCGAGAGAAATTCTGTCTCGGAAAAACACTGAGACTCTCCGAGCATACCCTCAGAGCAAATACACAGCTAGCTCGTTAGGCGACCAACCAGCGAGTACGCTTGGATTGATACAACGCAATGGACATGCCAATTGCACATACCAAGGCAACTCCGAAGACGACTAAGTCCTTCCAGGGCATAGCCTCGACGAACATACGGTCGATGAATGCTTCAGTTAGTTTCACAAAAAGTAGATGACTAAAGTAAATCCCCATCGAGATACGTCCGAGATAGGTTAACCAATCCGCGTCACGCCAGATGGACTCACTATTCAAGACGGCGACTAGAAACATAATACCGGCAATCGTCTGATAAGCGATAACGTCGGGATCGAAGACTCCTAGAAATAAAGCAGCCACACCAACCATCCAAGCCATACTCAACCAGCGTTGATGAAGAATTAATGCGTCGGGTTGTTTATTGCAAATCACAAATAACACAAATGCGCACAACGCGGCGGGCAAAGTTCGCCACATCCATAAACAGCCTGCGAAGCCATCGAAAACAGGAACGATCGGCACCATAAAGGCAATGACTGACGCGACGATCAAGCAAACTACCGCTAGGAGAACTTGTTTCTGTCCATTCCAGTTAATGTTTTTTCTTGCAAAGTAGAGCCCCACAGCGACCAACATCAAAAATGGAATGAACCAAAGGTGATAAGCCGTTTCGCCCCACCAGAAAGACCAGCCCGGGAAATCGTTTGGTGCCTGCGGCTGCAAGATCATCTTCATTCCTTTGAGCATGAGATAAACCATGCTCCAACTGATCATCGGCAAATAGAGTCGGCTGAATCGCTGGGAAAGAAATGTGCTGAATTTTAACGATTCCGTCCGCTGCAGACTTTGCCAAGTGAAGAGAATCGCGAGCCCTACAAAAAAAGGTACCGCGAATCGCCCAACCTCGCCCCAGTTCGATAACGTCTCACTCCGCACTGAGTGAATCCATACGACACCTGCTGCAGCGAGAAACCTCGCCTGATCGATGGCCACGTTGCGTTTTTCTTTGCGTTCCACTTTCATGATGCCGTTGATATTTGACCTGAAAGTAATCCGGTGGAAGGCGAGTAAGCCAACGTTCGACTTAATACCATCCGCTGCCCCGCTAGATTTGCTTTCAGACTTCGCAGCAAGCCTGCCAAGAAGAAAGCAAATGTGCTTATCATCGGGATGATAAGCACATCCTGGAACATTCCATTCGCCAAGTAGGCAGTCCCAAAACCAGCTAGAATGACAACGAAATATCTCGACTCACGAGGCGCAAAAGGGTAGCGCCATATCTGGTATGCCAAATGACACCACTTGCCGGTCATCATCAAAAAGAGAATCAGCCCGATGGCACCATTCTCGGTGAGAATCGACAGGAAAATATTGTGCTGCACATATTTGTCGGCCAACTCCAACGGCATATCGATATTGCGATTCTGTGCATAATCAACGCTATATTCTAAGTAATGCCCTAAACCGACACCTCGAAGTGGATGATCTTTAGCGATCTCCCAGCCGATGATGGCCAACATTGGACGTAATTTTGCCGATTCAGCCATATCCTCGACACTAACGTTTTTATCTCGCTTAAACTTCGTTATATAAGGCAGAACAATTGGTGCTGAGCATATAGCGACCAGACAACCTGCTAGAGTAGCCGTCCACTTAACTCGGCTCGGAAGATATAACCAAGCAACGACAGCCAAACATCCAAGACCACCTAACCACACGCAACGCGTCAAGGTACTGTAGATACCAAGTAAGAAAACACCTAGAACGATCGTCAAGGCACAGAACCTCCACCGCTGGAGATCTTTTGCCAACAGAATCGCACAAACCATTCCGAGTGTGATTAGAATTCCATTGCCAGATGGATTTAGCAATGGACCTCGCCCACGTCCTAAAAATTCAAGGTAACTCGCTTCAGCTATAAATTTGGGGAATACAAGTGTATGCACCCCGAAGCACTCCGCTGCAGCTGTCAACGAAAGATAACCACCCAAAGCTGCAAAGCTATACATCAGAACTCGCAATTGCTGCGGATTAGGACGCAAATATCTCGCAGCCACGTAAACTACAACCGGCACGGCATAGAAGAAAAGCCAAGTTGCGATCGGTGCCCCAGAATTACTTTTCCAATCGTGGGTAAAGGTATTTAGGGTGATCCAACCAATCCATAGCGTGACTAGCAGATCTGTCAAATCCCACCTTTCACCGGGCAAATTTCCGTAAAGCCTTAATAGAATGACGCTGCCGATCACCATCCCCAACAGCAATCGATCGAGCGTAAGCACGGAAACGTGAAAGAAGGGATGCCCCAGTACAGTCCCAACTAACAACATGCCCAAAACTAGACCAAATAATCCGAACGTACGTACAGCCAATGCACCGTAGATGACTACGCATGGTAGGGCTAGTAGTAAGATGAATTCCATGGTGCGGAATAGTCTTTAAGGCAAGGAAGGTTAAAAAGACGCTGCTAGGCATCCTAAAAATCTAGGTTGCTGTCACGCCTAGACCTCGTAAGCAGAAAATTGACTCTTATTTTCTGCACTTATCCTGTTACGCTCATTCATTGCGTTGCGAATAACCGTCATAATCGTATCTCGGGAAAAGTGAATGACTCCCGTCGGATAAGTAAACTTCCAAGCCTGACCAAGGTCCCGCCTCTTTGGACATTGCGACAGGTATCGCCAAGTATTGCCAGAGTGAAAGCATGAAAACGTTACTCGATCGAATCACTATTATCGCAGCAATCCTGTTATGCCTAACTTCTCTGGGGTTTACGGGAGCCCAAGTTATGGGTCAGGAACCTGCGGAAGAAACCGTTTACTCGGGGCCACAGCCAGGTGAAGCGTTCGCACCTTTTACCGTGCGAGGCGTTTTTGATGATCAGGCGGGTGTCGAATTCGATCCGATTACTTCCGCCAACAAGAAACCTCTGGTGCTCTGCTTTGTTCATCAAGCCAACCGCCCCTCGATTGGCATGATCCGAACACTGATGAACTACCTGGAGTCCCGTAAACCTCGCGATGTTGAGAGTTGCGTTGTTTGGCTCACAGCAGATCCAACGCAAGCAGAAAGTGATTTAAAGCGTATGCGACATGCATTACCCAACGATACCAAGCTCGGCATCTACACCGAGGGACTCGAAGGACCCGGCAGTTACGGCCTGAATCGACAAATGACGTTAACGATTTTGATTGGCAACGAGAACAAAGTCACAGCCAATTACGCCCTCATCCAACCAAGCTTGCAGGCAGATCTCCCCAAAGTCATTCAATCGATCATCGATGTCGCTGGTGGCGAGAAACCAGACATTGCTAAAATGATCGCGCCACCGATGCAACGATCCAGCGATGCTACCATGACGAAACCGACCGTCGATCCTGCCTTGACGGACCAATTGCGAAGTTACTTGCGACCGCTGATCCGCCAAGATGCCACCGATACTCAAGTTGACCAAGCGGCCGAGACAATCGAAAAATGGATCGAAGATAACAAAGAAGCACGCCAAGAAATTGCGCGAATTTCGCGCACCATCGTCAACAGCGGTAAACTAGAAAACTACGGCACACCACGCGCCCAAGATGTTTTGAAACGCTGGGCTAAAAAATACAATCCCACCCCGGAAACTCCATAACCCCCGAACCAACATCAAAGGCTGTATCACTCCAAGACTGGAGCCTTCCATTTTTTATTTAGCCGAGATGAGTAAAGGTACTCTGTTTGTATGCTGAGAGTTTATCTGCTTGTCAGCCTGCTTTCTCTCGCTTCATCGCTTCATGCGGATGAACAGATAGACTTTAATGCAGATATCTTGCCCATACTCACGAAATCTGGTTGTAACGCAGGCAGCTGTCATGGTGCTGCGATAGGACGTGGAGGATTTCACTTATCTCTATGGGGCTCAAATCCGAGCGACGACTTTGCTGCGATCACACGATTTGCGAAAGGACGCAGAATTGATCTCGCCAATCCCCTCCACAGCCTTCTGCTGCTCAAAGCAAGTGGAAATATCGATCATGAAGGAGGGGCAGTATTAGATGAGACATCATCTGACTTCAATCTCCTCAGAGACTGGATCTCGCAAGGAGCCCGAAGAAATCATCAACGCCTAATCCAGCAAGTAGCGATTCGAGTCGACCAGCAGGCTTGTGATCCCGACATCGCTCTTCAGCTTCCCATTGAAAAAGAGGTCGCTATCGAAATAACCGCAAAGTATCAGGATGGAACCCACCGCAATATCGCTCATTTAGCGACGGTGACCATACCCGACTCGAGCAGTCTTCGCTTCGACGCTGATAACAAAACGATCACCGCTCTGCGACACGGAATTCACACCTTTTTGATTCGCTACATGAATCAAGTGATCGCTCTCCAAGTCATTGCGACGTCTACTTCTCATTCTGCAACACGAGTGACTAGTAAGAGTCCTAATGACATCGATCAATTCATTCTTGAGCGTCAAATGGCGATTGGGACCGAACCTGGCACGCCCGCAGATGATCTGGTCTTACTACGACGAGTCACGCTCGACCTTATTGGCCGACTTCCATCCGTAGAGGAAATTACTACCTTCACTCAACAGACAGACGCCAATCGATATACCCAACTGGTTGATCGACTCATTGCTTCTTCCGAGTTCACCGACTTTTGGACCTATCGCTGGAGTCGCGATTTTGGACTACGGCCCAACGGTAATTCCCCTCAAGGCATTCACTCCTTTCAACGCTGGCTCAAACTACAAATTGCAGAGAATCGCCCTTTGGACCAGATCATCCGACAAATGATAACTGCGTCAGGTGACTCTCATGACACAAGCCCAGCTTTTTTCATGCTCGTCGACAACGACCCGAGAAAGCAGGCAGAACGAATCGCTCAATTGTTTCTCGGCGCTAGAATGGAATGTGCTAATTGCCACGACCATCCTCTCGATCGCTGGCAACAGGATGACTATCACGGGCTAGCAGCGATTTTCGCGCGTCTAGATCGCAAACAGGTTGTGAGCTGGTTGGATCGAGGGGCTGTTACAAATCCTAGAACGGGTCAGCCAGCTGAACCTAAGATACCTGGCGAGCGAAAACTGCCTGTCGGAATGGATCATCGTAATGAACTAGCCAATTGGCTCTTGAATCCTGAACATCCGCATGCAGCCCGAGCTTTCGTCAATCGACATTGGGCTCATTTCTTTGGTCGCGGGCTAGTCCATCCAGTTGATGATATCCGCACCACGAACCCCGCCACTCACCCACAGCTTCTTTCCACACTCACCAACACGCTAGTAAGCCACAACTACGACTTTCGTTTATTGACCAAACAAATTGTCCTTTCCAGCGCCTACCAACGATTGAGCCCTGACAGCCTTCCATCAAGCCTAAATGATTTTGGATACGTCTATGGTCCTCGCAAGCCTCTACCTGCTGAGGTCTTACTGGATATGCTGGCTGATGCTACCGCTGTACCTGAGCTACTCTCTAATGACCCATCCTTGACTCGTTCAATTCTAGTCGCGGACCCAACAGCACCATCCGAAGCACTGGATGCGTTAGGTCGCTGCACTGCCAACCGAGATTGCAATTCGTCCACCGCCAACACCTCGCTAACAGCTATGTTACACTGGCTCAACGGAGAGACGCTCAACAAGCGAATTCAATCCCCAAGTGGCTGGCTGGCTCAAAGCCTAACTTCGGCCAGCGATGAAGAGCTTATTACAGAGATGTATCTACGAACCGTTTCAAGGGCTCCACAGGAGACTGAGAAACAAACTTGGCTTACGGAACTAAAAGAGCTGGATCCCAAAGCCCGAAAACCATTTTTTGAGGATCTTTTCTGGGCTTTGCTCACATCCAACGACTTTATCCACAATCATTAGTTCTTAACCTATTGTGCTTGATATCACCGACATTTACGTATGACTTTTTTTAGTAACCACAATCAATCGATTGGCCCTGCGAGAGTGATCCGAAGAGACTTTCTGCGGATCGGCTCACTTCCAGCCTTTGGTCTAGGATTATGCCAATTTGGTAACCATCGATTGCTGGGCAGTGACAAGTCGTCAGCCAAAGCCTGCATCCTCATCTGGCTTGATGGTGGTCCAAGCCACTTGGAAATGTTCGACCCGAAGCCAAATGCGCCCAGCGAAGTCCGTGGTCCATTTCGCAGTATTAAAACTTCAGCGCCAGATTTTGAATTAACTGAGCTTTTTCAACGGACGGCCCAGTTAACAGATCAATGTTGCCTGATTCGCTCGATGACATCCCCACTGGGCGAACACAATATCGCGAATCATTATCTGCTCACGGGATACCAACCAACATCCACCCTGAACTACCCTAGCTTCGGTGCGGTAGTGTCGCACTTAAATCCTACACAGAATGATCTCCCCGACTATATTGCACTCAACGACTATAGGCCAACGGCAGGTGCTGGATTCCTGGGAAGCCAACATGAACCTTATATCGTGAAAAGGAATGCCCAAACGGGGCAATTAACGCCACGCGATTTAACTTATTATCCAGGCCTGGATCAAGAACGAATGACCCGACGTCGCGAGTTCCTGCAACGTCTCGAAAACTTTGATCAGTATGCTCAGAAGGAAGGCGCAATTGGAGACGTAAATCCCTCACCCGGATTATCACCTCAGCTCGAACAAGCCTATCGCATGATTTTGAATCCGCAAACGCGCCAAGCTTTTGATTTAGCGCAAGAATCTCCTGAAACGCAGGCTCGCTATGGCGATAGAAGTCTCGGACAATGCTGCCTTCTCGCTCGCCGTTTGATTGAGAGCAATGTACCTTTCATTACGATCCACAACAATGATTGGGATACACATGCCGATCTCGTCTTGCGGCTCAAAGAAGGATACGCTGGAGCAAAAGTAGGCGTCGGCTTGATCCCCACGTTAGATCAAGCTTTTTCGGCTTTGATTGAGGACCTAAAGCAACGCGATTTACTTGATTCAACCTTGGTCGTTGTGATGGGTGAATTCGGACGGACTCCCAAAATAAATTCCACCGGAGGTCGTGACCATTGGCCTCGCGTTTTCAGCGTATTATTGGCTGGTGGCGGCCTGAAAAAAGGTTACGTTCATGGATCGAGTGATCGCACAGGTGAAAGCCCTCGCGATAAGCCAGTCACACCTGCCGATCTGGCCTGCACAATCTATAAACTATTAGGTATCTCAGCCGACACGCTCCTCACCACACCGGACGGCCGTCCCATTGCCGTAAACCAACATGGCAAAGTCATCACGGATCTGATTGCATGATCGCTCTTAAAGAACGTAAGTCGCCTGAGCTGTTTCGGCTTTCTCTCCCGACATCGTACCGCTGTGCACTCGTGTTTTGTTGGGCTCTCTGGATTCATCTTGCAGCAGCCTCCCAAGCGGCCCCATTCGAACCGAGTCGATCGACAGCCACAACTCCAGCTCCACCCATAACTGCGCTGCGGTTTGATGAAAACCACAAACAATGGATTGCTGCTCGTGGCTCGAATATTGTCGTCTATGATGAGAGCGCTCAACACATCGAGCGAACCATTTCAACCTCTTTTCGAAAGATTTCGGATATCCAGTTTGTTCCCAACTACGACCAGATTCTGGTGGCGGGAGGGAATCCGGGAGAGTTTGGCCAAGTTTCGTTATTGTCCTGGCCTACCGGGGAGATCATTAAAACCCGTCAGCTTGATACGGATGTAATTACGCAAGTTTGTACACAGAACGAATCCAATAAAATATTTTGCGCTGGACATTCAGGCAGTCTCACCGCCTTATCCTTAGATAGTTTGGAATCTGCTTGGACTATTGATGCACATCCGGGGGGCTGTACATCGTTGAAAGTGATTCCATCTAGAGAACTCATCGCGACCGGAGGTAACGACGCGACGATTCGTATTTGGAAAGTGAGTGATGGCACTTTAGTTCGTACGCTCTCGCAACACACCGCGGCTATTACCCAGTTGCTCACAAACCTTAAACCAGGATCTGATACATCTGAATTAATCTCTCTCGGACAAGACAAAACGGTTCGACTCTGGGACGCACAAACGGGTCGAATGATACGTTTTGTGAAGCTCCCTTCAAATCCCAAGGAGGCTGGCTGGGAACCTTATCAGAATACAGATACTTCGATGCAGTGGGTCCTAGGCGATGATGGGCGCTTGCGTCGAATCAACATGCAACAAGGTGTGATCGAGCAAGATATTGGGGGAAGCAGCGACCATACATTCGCTCTCGGTTATCACGCCAACCATCTTTTTATCGCTGGCCAAAGCGCAGAGATTAAAAGGATTTCAGCCCGAGCGCCACTTCCTAGGATCATTGTTGCTCCAGATACAAAGCGTTTTACCGAGGAAAATAGTTCACGAGAGTTCCGTGTCCGGGGGTTTAATTATGACCATGATGCAGAGGGACGGCTGATCGAAGATTATTGGATAGAGCAATGGCCAACGATTGAACAAGACTTCACGGAAATGCAAGATCTCGGTATCAACACTGTTCGAATTCATCTACAGTTTGGTCGCTTTATGAATTCCGCCACCGAACCGAATCAACAAAACCTCGCCAAATTTTCGGAATTGGTACGACTTGCAGAACGGACCCGTTTGTATTTAGACGTCACCGGCCTGGGCTGTTACCACAAGCAGGATGTACCGGCTTGGTATGACGAATTGAATGAACAAGAGCGCTGGAACGCGCAGGCGGAATTTTGGCGAGCCATCATAAAGAGCAGCCAAAATTCTCCTGCAATTTTTTGCTGGGATTTAATGAATGAACCTGTTGTGCCGGGAGGTAAACGGCCACCTCGCGACTGGCTTGGACCTCCTCTCGGAGACAAGCACTTCGTCCAATTTATCACACTCGATCAAAATAAGCGGCCACGCGCAGAGATCGCCAAGGTTTGGATTCAACATCTTTGCAAAGCGATCCGAGAGAGTGGTAACCAAAGCATGATCACAGTTGGTATGGTCGATTGGAGTCTTGATCGTCCAGGTTTAACGAGTGGCTTTATTCCCTCGCAAGTCGCCGATCCACTTGACTTTATCGCGGTGCACATTTATCCGCAAAGCGGCAAGCTTGAGGAAGCCGCTACTACGCTTGAAGGATTCAACCTCGGAAAACCTGTTGTTATCGAAGAGTGTTTTCCTCTCCAGTGCACTCAAGAGGAATTACGCCGATTTCTAAAAGACAATGAATCCAAGATGAATGGCTGGATTAGTTTTTACTGGGGTGAAACACCCGGTGAGTTAGCAACGAAGAAAACCATAGCAGCCGAAATCACCCGTCAGTGGCTTTTAAATCTTCCGCAATAACTGTAGTGCCTCTTTAGCTTTTGTATTCTAGTCACATCTTAGCGATTTAGCTTTAGATTGGGTTGGACGCGGAGGCTCCTTTCATTTCGGGCCATTTCCCTTCTAAGAGATCCGAAATTGGTTTCGTCATCTCAAACTTCTCCAACAATATCTTGGCTGCTGCCGTCAACGGTGTCGCGAGAAACATTCCCGGCAAGCCCCAAATAATGCCCCACAACATCAGGGTCAGCAAAATCGCGATCGGATGAAGCTCAAAAGAATCGCCCATGATTTTTGGCTCTACGATATTACCGCTGACAAATTGCACTAGGCTGGCGAGAACTAACACCACCACCATCCCAAAGATAGAGAGATTTGGATCAAGTAATATCAAAGGCACTGGTAAAGCACAGGCAATCAGTGGCCCAACATTAGGAATGAAATTCAATAAAAAAGCGAGGAGTGCAAATACAACTGCAAGTGGTACCCCATAGAACCACAAGACAGCCCCAAACGCGATACCAGTGAAAATCGAAATGACTGTCTTGGTAACGATGTAACTTCGTATTTTTTCTTCGATTTCGCGCCAGGCTGGCATTTGATGTATGTCTTGTGACGTGTTGCCCAGCAACAGGAAAAACATGAAGATACTTACCATCACGGTCATCCCCAACAGCTCTGAAAGGCCGCTGTATAGTTGCGAAATCGCATAATTGATGTACTGCCCGGTAAAGGCGGCCATTCTATCCGACTGATCTTTTGCGTCTTTTTCTTTACGCAAGTGCTCTAACGGGGCAACGTTTTCAGGAAGAGCTTCGACCGACCCAGAAATAGCTTCTTCTCCTGTGACAGATGCACCATCAGAAACCGCTTTTTTTGGCTCGATGTTCTCTGTATTCGTTGCTTCCTCTCCGTCCGCAACCCAAGCTGTCAACTTTGCAGCAATCGCGCTAAAACGTTGATGATAGGTTGATGAGTCTTCCAATAAGGAGGCAATCGATATCCATACGACCAGCCAGAGAAATACGGTCATCACTAGACCGCAAATGAATGTAATTGCGACCGCTGTCAAACGCGATACTCGAAGGCGTACCTGAAACCAATCGAAAATAGGTGTCAGGCCCACCGTGAAAAACAGTGCTAGAACGAATGGCAACAATACCGGTCTGAGCCAATACAACATTACGCCGACCGTCGCGGCAGCCAATATCATCAGACTTACAGTTTGCGCTCTATGCTCGACTTGAATCCACCGTTGATCACTAGACATAACAATTCTCGCAGCAACTTTCTCAGCAGCCATTTATTTGTTCGATAGAACCAGGATTTTCTGCAGTCCCCAGGCGAGAAATGCAGTTGTGGTAGCAGTGACACCGGCAGCTAGTGTCCCCTGTATCCTCCAAACTGCATCTTTTGGAGCAAATACTAACAAGGAAGTTATCACCAGTGCACCGACCATCCCAAACAATAGGGCAGGGGGCTCAATTCGCATTTTCACAATTGTCAGTAAAAATACACCTAGAACCACACCAGCAGCAAAACCCGAAACGGTAAGGATTTGATTGATAATAGACTCCACCTGGAACTGAGGTGTCCAGGCTACAATCAAAGCCACGACCAACTGCAAAAGACCAAACGTTACCGTAGCCACTTTGCATAAAAACTCCACACTCCAACGTTGTCCCTGGAACGACAACTCTTCATCTCCGGTTGAGCGTGTCACCCACAGATCGGTGACAAAGGTTGACGCACTACTACCGACGGAACTCGAGAGTGTCGACATAGCGACGCTCAGAATAGCAGCCAAGGTGATACCTCGCGCTCCAATTGGCATTTCATTGACAATAAAATGGGCGAAGGCTTGATCTTTTCGTAATGGCTCCGTGGTTGGATGCAGTTGATAAAATGCCCATAAACCAATACCTACCAGCAGAAACAAGGAAAATTGTACTAAGACAAATGGGCCACTTAATAAGAGAGCTGCTTTTGCATGATTGGGCGACTTAGCACTCAAATAGCGCTGAACCATCATTTGATCGGTCCCATGCGTCGCTAAACTTAGGAAGGCACCGGCAACTAAACCAACCCAGATATTTTCCGATTGCCATGAGAACTTTGTATCAAGCCAGTCGAACTTTCCTTGCTCGGCAGCGCGTGCCATCCAGCCACTCCATTGTCCTTCGCAACCTTGTACAACTAACCACAGTGCGAAGACGGCTCCACCCAGGTAAATAATCAATTGCAAACAGTCATTCCAAACGATCGACTTGATACCACCTGTGGCAGAATACACCAGAGTGACAACCGTGAGCAGTGTAATGGCCAAGGTCATACTGCAGTGGATCATCTCCGATAGAACAATGGCTGTAAGATAAAGCCTCAAGCCATCCGAGACGGTACGCGTCACCAGAAATAACACCGATGCAGTTTTCTGAGCCGAACGACCAAAACGATCTCGCAGCACTTCATACGCCGAAAAGCGACACCCCGCAAAGAATCCAGGCAACAACCAATACGCCGCGATGCAACGGCCCAATATGAATCCCGCAACTAATTGCAAGAATTTGAAATTACCCTGATCTGCGAAGGTCAACCCTGGGACGCTGAGAAACGTAACCGCACTCGTTTCAGTAGCAATGATCGAACCCAGCAGCGCATACCAAGGAAGGCTGTTTCCGCCGACCAGATAGTCACTTAAAGTGGTCGCTTTCCTGGCAACCCAATAGCCAAGCAGAAGCGTCAATACCAGATAGCC
>JAUMAI010000661.1:0-915 GCA_032116775.1 Pirellula sp.
CGAAATGGGTCGGACCTCCATCCATCCATATCAAGATACAACTAGTTGGACGGGCGCCAGGTTTGGAGGCCGCTGGTGATGATTCACTTGCTGAGGCGATTTTCGTTAAACGAAACAGATCGAAGAAACTACCACCCAGTAGTCCACCGAGGCCGAGTTGCAGGCAGGATCTTCGACGCATGGGCATTCCTAACCAGACTTTTTCGTTTTGCATCGTAGCAACTCCTTAATCAATCCTTGTAAATGAATTCAGGTGTGTTGATCAACGACCACATCAAGTCCTCTATCACCTGTTTGCGCGGACGCTCGGCGACCGAGAACTCGGGAAGTATGGTCATGATTTCTTCGGCTGTGGGAGGCCGACTGTAGATGGTCAGATAGATGTGCCGTATCAGCGCGTCAGGCTGTAGGTCGGAAGCCGCCAGGCGAGTTGCACGGCCTTGCTCATTGCTGAGTTTTTCTTGAAGTCGATTGGAATTCATCAAGTGCAACGCTTGTACTACGGTCGCTTCCGTCATTCTTTCGCACGGCGGATCCTGGTTTGGATCGGGACGGCTAAAGGCATCCAAGAAGTCTGAATCGCTGCGGTGAGTCCACAAACTCATCGCTCTGCTATCCTCGGGCATGCCTTGGTAGTGTGTTGGTACTTCGGTAATGTCGGCAATCGCATCCGCCAGAACTTCTGCTCGTAAGCGTTGACGATAATGTCGCGAGAAATTTCTAGAATCAGCCGCGTTGGTCGAATTGGGGATAGAAGAAAGAGCATACACATGAGAGGTCATAATCCAGCGCAATAGTTTTTTTTGATTCAAACCATCCTTACGAAACTGCTCGGCTAGTGCGTCTAACAGTTCTGGATTGCTAGGTGGATTCGTAGCTCTTAGATCATCGACCGGATCGACGATTCCCACGCCA
>JAUMAI010000661.1:925-9835 GCA_032116775.1 Pirellula sp.
TTTCCGAAGTCAACCAACGTGCAAAAACCGCCCGTGGATCTTCGTTCTCGCCGACCGGATCAGCCGTTCCATAGAGTGGAGCTGGAGCCAATGTTTCGCCAGTACGAGGATGCTTAACTTCGCCTCGAGCAGCCAGAGTGACGATCTCTTCGCCGCCAGAAATCGGTGGCGATAAACCGGTTCCTTTGTAACCGACGCGAGAGAAGTAGGCCGCCAGAGAGTAGAAATCCTTTTGGCCATACACCTCAAATGGATGTTGGTGGCACTTGGCACAATCGAGCCTGATACCGAGGAACAACTGGCTCATCATCGTCACCACTTCATCGGGCGAACGACGATCGCGAAAAACAGTGACAGCCCCATTGCGCCATGTACTGCCGCGGGCTGTTATAAGCCTGCGTGCGAATTCGTCATGAGGAAGGTTTTGTCGAAAACAGTCGCGTAGCCAATGATCGAGCGACATCGTTGCCTTGATGCCAACACGATAAGGATTAGGACGGATGAGATCTGCCCATTTGTTAGCCCAAAAATCAGCGTACTCTGGGCGTTCCAACAGCGAGTCTATCAGAGCAACGCGTTTCGCTGGATTGGTGTCGCTGAGAAAAGCTTCTGCTTCCTCGGCTGTCGGCAAGCGACCAATAACATCGAGAAATGCCCGACGCATAAATGTCATGTCATTGACCGGTTCGCTCGGCAGCATATTGAGTTGCTTGAGCTTGTTCCATACGGCAGTGTCGATGAAATTGTTAACAGGCAAACTGCTGTAGCGGTCCTCGCCGATCGCTTCCGGTCTCGGAATCGCCGTGCTCCAAGTAGCAATACTTCCCATGTATCTAGCCATGATAGTTGCTTCACCTGGATGTTTACCGGCCCGGAGTTCACCGTTGGAATTAACTGCTACGATTGCAGGCTCATTGGATTGGAAAGAGCAATTACCAGTGACATCGCGCGTGGAGCCATCGTTGTAATGAGCGATGACATGTAACACCTCGGATGTTTCAGGGGCCATCGAGTGTGGCTCAGGTTGAATTGAAATCTTTGTCAGTCGGCGATCTTCGGGTGTTGAGCGAGGAAAACCATTTTCGATCCAACGCACCAATGTGGCAAAGTCCGCTGAGCCGCGTTCTAGTTTTTTGCCTCCTCCGTGTGGCACCTCGGCCGTCGCCTTAAGCAACAGCAAGCTGTTGTCCGGAGAGGCAGCGAAAACGCGTCGTCCTCGACTGGCTCTAACGATGGCGTCATAGTCAAATTCGGGATCGAATCCGAAGAGGGAAAGAGCGAAGCCGTTTTGCCCACCAGACTTTCCGTGGCATGGTCCCGAGTTACAACCGCGGGCTGTTAGGATTGGCTCAATATCGAGTTCAAAGGTCTCTCGGGTCAGAGTCTCATTTCCGCGAGCGGACGTTCCATTGGCGATAGCCGAGAGACAAATAGCTACAACCGTGAGCCAATAAAGGCTGTGCGAAATCGCCGGGCGCGATGGGCGTGCTGCAGCGGTACGCATGGCTAGAAAACCTAAGGAAGGAAAAACGGGAAGGCTGAGGTGGGAGTGCGGGTGGCGCTGGCCTGTGTGGCGTTCTGTTTGGGTGACGTTTGCTCTGGTCGCTGTTTCTCAGCGATACCGTGGCCGTCAAAAAGTCATCCTTTTAAAGCGACGGTTCTCTCAGACGTCTCTTACACTACACGTCCCTTTACGGGTCATTATTCGGCCCCAAAGGTGTTGGTAATGTAGCCGAACTCCCTCAGAGGATCAACGTAAATCCAATGTACTTTGATTATACGGCCCGTAGCACCCCTCTAGTCCTTTTCTACACCCAGATTCTATCGATTATCCTGAGATTTCCGGCTGTTTCTGGCTCTCTGTTGGGCAACCCTCAGCTAAGGGTAAAGATAGCCGGTAGATTGACGAAAAGTGGGTCAAAAAGGCACAGCGATAATTCAGAACCCATTTGTCTGTTTTTTCGAAATCGAGTCCTCCTATGAATCTTCCCGTCGACCCCACTCGCTTCTCCTCGCCCGCGTCGCAGCATCTCGGGCCAAAGCAGATTGACGAGCACCGTTTGCTGGAAGGACCGCAGTCCCGTATTCGGGAATTTATACGAGTGATGCGGATTTTCAGCGAATGCGTGCATGGCTTCCGCAAACTGCACTTCGTCGGGCCATGCGTCACTGTTTTTGGTTCTGCTCGCTACAAAGAAGATCATCCCTATTACAAGTTAGCGAGAGAAGTCGGGGCGAACTTAGCCAAGGCTGGGTTTACGGTAATGACCGGTGGCGGTCCTGGGATCATGGAAGCCGCTAATCGAGGCGCCAAGGATGTTAATGGCCGAAGCGTCGGGTGCAATATTGTGCTGCCGATGGAGCAGGAACCCAATCCATATCTCGATGCGTTTGTTGAATTTCGCTATTTCTTCATTCGTAAAATGATGCTTGCGAAATACTCCTACGCCTTTGTAGCCATGCCGGGAGGTTTTGGAACGATGGATGAACTATTCGAGATTGCAACCCTAGTCCAGACGGGCAAAATCGAAGAATTTCCCATCGTTCTATCAGGAATTGACTATTGGCAGCCCATGTTGGATTTTTTGCAAACTAAAATGGTCGACGGTAAAACAATAGATCAAGAAGACCTGGATCGCTTTATTATTAGCGATTCACCAGCAGAGATCGCCGAGGTTATTTCTGAAGTTGCCAAGTCGAAATTTGGATTACAACGCGGTGTTTGGAAGCCTCGCTGGTGGTTGCTGGAGTCGGATCCTGTGGAGCGAGGCAAGAAAGCAAAGAGCAGATAACGTTTCAGCTTAAGCTCCATTCACCCTTCCTCTAATCAGTAACCGTTGAGTGCTCAATATGGCTAAGGTCACATGCAATTTCTGGTTCACGGTTTGCGCCTTAGTTTGTTTCGTCGGCTTTTCGACTCACAGAGTGCTCCCCCAAGAGCCCGAGAAAAAATCGGCCGAACTGGTTAAGACGGAAGAAGTCAAAGTCCTAACCGTCCCCTCCCCTAGCGAACCGCAATGGCTAGATGGAAGTGTACCGGAAGTCTCAGCCATCGATACCGCAATTGAAGCGGCACGTTCGCAATGGCAAGTGCCAGGTCTGGCAGTTGCGATCGTCAAGGATGGAAAACTAGTTCTCAGCAAAGGTTACGGAACAAAGACCATCGGTCAATCCGAACCTGTCGATCGCCATACACTTTTTGCAATAGCCTCTAATAGCAAATCGTTTACTGCTGCAGCGATCGCGATACTCGTCGAGGAGGGAAAGTTAAAGTGGACGGATAAGGTTCGCAATCATTTGCCATGGTTTGAGATGTATGATGCTGCCGTTAGTCATGATCTGCGCATCAAGGACTTGCTCTGTCATCGTAGCGGACTAGGGACTTTTAGTGGCGACTTGTTATGGTATGGCACACCTTATTCGCCGCAGGAGATTCTGATGCGCCTGCGCCATCTGCCGCCGGAGGGAACCTTTCGCGCGGATTATGGTTACTCCAATGTCATGTATCTGGCTGCTGGCGAAGTGATACGTTCGGTGACCGGGAAGACATGGCAGGAATTTGTAGTGGAACGAATTTTACGCCCACTCGAAATGCGACGGAGTGTTGTTTCGGTTCGCGACTTGGTGACTACGGGAAACTATGCCACGCCTCATAAGTCTTTTGAAGATCGTTCGGAACCCATTCCATGGGTAAATTGGGACACGATGGCGGCTGCAGGTGGAATTATTTCCAGCGTAGATGACATGAGCAAATGGATGCAGCTTCAGTTATCACGAGGAGTATTGCCCAGTCAGCAAAGACTCTTTAGCGAAGGATCATCGCTGGAAATGTGGGAAGCACAGATTCCCTTGCGAGTCTCCCCCGGTTATTCCCAGCGTTTTCCTTCTACCCATTTTCGCGCATACGGCTTGGGCTGGGCCTTGTCGGACTACAAGGGTGTGAAGATTGTCGCGCATGGCGGCGGCTATGATGGTATGTATTCTCAAACCATGTTAATTCCAGAGAAACAGTTGGGAGTGGTCGTATTAACCAACAGTATGACCGGAATATCAGAGGCTCTCTGTTATGACATCGTTGATCGATTCCTAGACGGCCAGCCCCGGCCATGGTTGCAGGAAGGATTTGAGCAATTCAAGAAATCTCGAGTCGCTTTCCGAGAGCGAATTGATCGAGCGATAAAACCTGTCGCGGAAGCCGCGCACGCGCCGAACCATCCGCTGCAAGACTATACCGGCAAGTTCCTGTGCCCTCTGTATGGAGAAGCAGAGGTCAAGCTTGATGATGGTAAGTTAGTATTGGCGTTATTACCAAATCCCGATCTTGTCGCCGATTTAACTCCTCTCCATTACGATACGTTTCTGATTCGCTGGCGTAATAAATTTGCCTGGTTCGAGGAAGGAACTGCCCATTTCGTCGCCAATGCCAAAGGTGAATTGGTGGAGATTGAACTGGATGTGCCTAACGATGATCTCTGGTTTCATGAGTTAAAGTTGAAACGTATCGCTGTGCCGGTTACGAGCAAATAGTCTCAGGCAGTAGTTGATAGACAAATTTATGGAAGACAAAGCGCTGCTGGGTCAAATTCGACTTGACTCCATCTATTGTTAATGGCTTACTCTTCCGCAAGCAATTGTTCCCTAGCCAGTCGTAACTCTTCCCGCGTGGCAGCGTCTACCTTCGGGTAATGAAGGTTTAAGCTTCCCAGCGCATCGATGATGGCTGCCGCTATGATGATGCGTGTGTACCATTTGTTATCCGCTGGAACCACATACCATGGCGAATCAGGCGTGGCGGTACTGCGTATCATGTCTTCATAGGCATTCTGATAATCATCCCAATGTCCGCGTTCTCTAACATCAGCAGCGGAGAACTTCCAGTTTTTCTCTGGCTGGTCCAAGCGTTCCATGAATCGTCGCTTTTGTTCATCCTTGGACACATTCAAGAAAAATTTTCGCACGACCACGCCGTTGCGAGTGAGGTATTGCTCGAAGTTGCGAATGTCCTCGAATCGTTCTTTCCAGATATGTTTGGTAATTAGGCTGGGAGGTAATTTCTGCTTCTCTAATAATTCACGATGTACGCGAACCACTAACGTTTCTTCGTAATAGCTGCGATTAAAGATTCCGATTCTTCCTCGTTCCGGCAAACATTTGATACATCGCCATAGATAATCGTGATCGAGGTCTTCACTAGTGGGAGCTTTGAACGAAAAGACTTGGCAACCCTGTGGATTAACACCTGACATCACATGCTTGATCGCACCATCCTTACCCGCGGCATCCATCGCCTGGAAAATAAGCAATAGAGACCAACGATCTTGGGCGTAGAGCATATCCTGAAGTTCTGCTAGAGCTTCAATGCCCGTCGATAATGCCTCTTTCGCTCGTGGTTTATCGGCGGAAGTGAATTTATCCGTGTCAGCTGGGTCATAATCACGTAAGCGAAACTTCTTCCGGCCATCGATCTTATAGGCTTTAGAGATGTCATGTGCGATGGAGATAATCTTACTGGTCTTCATTCGCTGCGGCCTTCACGGATGTGGATAAGATAAGTCTGCTATGCTAAATCGATAACCGGTTACGACTGCATAAATCTCAACACTTAAGTCTACTTTGGAAGATCGACGCAACCCAAGAGAATTTCTCTGGGAATTAACACACCCGTTCATCAACCGGTTAAGAGCCTAGAAATCGACTGAAATCGTCAGGTATTGGGGGCTGGCCTGGGACATAGGTGTGGGCCATAGCTTTTAGGTACGGTGAAATGTTGCCAGCAAAGGGTTCTGCTCTACTTACTTTGAGCTGATATGGGTGTTTTATCTCAGATAGTAGGCTCCTAGGCGAACCGTTACACTATGGCGAAAGGTGTGCTGGAACTGTAGTCGTAGCGAGGTACTTCAGCGAGCCAATAGACCAAACTGGTTACACGGATGGAAGAACGGAGCGTAAGCGCTGGGATTTAGGTCGCTAGCCACGTGAAGATTAGGATTTGTTTATGGATAGACACGATGAGCAGTATCTTCGCTTTGGCTCAGGATGCCGGTGGCAGTCCCGTGGTTGCTTCAAGAACTAAAAAGATAATTTGTGGTTGTCATAACAAGGTATGCCAAATGACTGAATGGAGATTCTATCTGGCTTTATTTGTATTTCTTCCAATTCTGGCGGTCATGCACCGTCATGCTAACGCCCAAGAAAACTTGCTCGAACCCTATCGACTCACTACCAAGACTATTACTGGGGAGATGTTTTCGCTGGAGCCTCAGGAAGATGCGGCTGCCAAGTGGACGGTGGTTTGTTTCCTCGGGACCGAATGTCCCATGGTGAGGCAATATGCTGCTCGTCTGCAGCAATTATCCCAAGACTTTGAGACCAAGGGTGTGCAGTGGCTTGCGGTTTTTAGCAACCAACAAGACTCGCTCGAGGATGTCACCAAGTTTGTGCAGGAGCATTCCCTAAACTTCACGAGTATCAAGGATTACGACAATAAAATCGCCGATCAGTTTAAGGCTGAAAGAACACCCGAAGTATTTCTCTTAGACTCTAAGCTTCGCTTGCAATATCGAGGTCGAATTGATGATCAATTCGCGCCCGGGGTTTCTAAAGGTAAGCCTGCACAAGAAGATCTCAGAAATGCGTTGACTGCGGTTGTTAAGGGAGATGCGCCAGTGCAGACCATGACAGCGGCACTCGGTTGTCGGATCGGTCGTATTCGTACCAAGTCGTCGGAGATTTCCGTCACATATTGCCGCGATATTGTGCCGGTATTAAGACGTAATTGTATTGAATGTCACCGCAAAGGAGAGATCGGACCTTTCGAGTTGACGGAGTATGAAGAGGTGGTCGGGTGGGCCGATACGATCGTTGAAGTTGTCGACAATGGCCGTATGCCTCCATGGCATGCTGATCCAGCTCATGGTGATTTTGCCAATGCACGTATTATGAGTGAGCAGGATAAGGAGTTACTGCGTAAATGGGCCAGCGAAGGTATGCCCTTTGGTGATCAGGCCGATCTACCTCAGGAGGCTCAAGTCGCACAGGATTGGGAATATAAACTTGTCCCAGACATGACGGTCAAAATGGCCAAAGTTCCATATAAGATACCAGCCGAGGGAACGATCGATTATCAGTATTTCGTGGTAGATCCTGGTTTCACAGAGGACAAATGGGTTGCCGCAGCCAACGTGACCCCTGGCAATCGCTCCGTTGTTCATCATGCGATCGTCTTTGTTCGTCCTCCTGACGGAACTGATTTTGCCGGCAACGGTTGGCTTACAGCTTATGTGCCAGGCCAGCGTCCTCTGAATCCACCATCAGGTCATGCCCGGCGTGTTCCTGCTGGTTCCAAGCTTGTATTTCAGATGCATTACACTCCCAATGGTTTGCCACAAGAAGATCTGAGTGAAGTTTCCCTGACGTTTCTACCCGATGATCAGGTGACGCATGAAGTCTTTACCCTGGCGGCACTGAATCAGGAATTTGAAATTCCACCGCAAGCGCGAGAGCATGAAGTGTTTGCGAATTTACGACGTTTGCCAGCCGATGGAGTGTTATTAGGTGTTTCTCCGCATATGCATTTGAGGGGCAAGAGTTTTCGCTTGTTAGCCAAGCCAAAAGCAACCGAACTTAGTACGGGAGCAGCGGCCGATCAGCCCGAGACTAGCGAAGCTACTTTGTTGAATGTTCCTAATTACGATTTCAATTGGCAGCACACCTATCTATTTGCAGATCCCATTCCCTTATCCAAGTTTGAGGCAGTGCGCTGCCGCGTGACTTTTGATAACTCGGAGAAGAATCCCTTCAACCCCGATCCAACTCAGTGGGTGACATGGGGAGACCAAACCTGGGAAGAGATGGCCGTAGCTTTTTTTGAGGTAGCTCGCCCCCGGACGACAGAAGTGGATGGGACTGTGAGACAGAGTGGTCCCGGAGTTGGGGCTTCCACCGTAACGCTGACTGCAGAGGAATTAGCTGCAGCGAGAAGCAAGTTTGTAGATGAGTTCTTTGATAAGCTCGATGGCAATCGCGATGGGGTGGTAACCTTACTAGAGACACCGTTAGGGTTTCGTCGCTTCGGTTTTACGCGATTCGATGAAGATAAAAACGATAAGATAACTCGAGAAGAAGTCTCTCGCGTCTCCGAGACGGCGGTTACATCGAATAAGCCCAAGTAATGAATTCTGCATCGATTGCGGGGAAAGAGGAAATGCGATGCGAAGCTTGTTCGATCGCTTCACGGCGTGGTTAGTTCATCATCCTGTGCTGATGGGAGTTATCCTGCTGGGATTTACCATCGCTGCGATTCAAGGATATCGCAATCCGCAACGCGCCCGCCAGTTTTTGATGCGCAATGCGCCCGCAGAGAGTCAATTGCAGCAGCAGGGACAGAAGGCGGGAGAAGCGAATCGTCGCGCGGCTCGAAATGTTGAGGCGGTCGATCTGACTCGTGGCGATGCCATATTGGTCATCGATTCTAAGAGATTCTTCACACGTGAGGGTGCGAAAGCCCTTCAGCAGATCGTGGATCGTTTGGAGGATTGCGATTATGTGTCGAACGTGTTGTGGATGGATCGAGTTCCTATTCTGAATGTTTTTGGTCTTCCGGAGCCATTATTTCCGCGCGGTGAGGCTTCAGCTCAACGCTATGCAGCCGTCAAAGAAAAAGCCTTACGCAATCCGTTGGTTATTGGCCAATTGCTCTCGACTAACGGTGAATCAACCTTGATGGTGATTCGATTTGACTGGCTTCATGTTCGCAGTGACGAGGAATGCACCAATGGAATACGAGAGATCGCTGATCAAGTTGCCAAGCAATATCCTGGTCTTGATTTTCAATTCAAAGTGACTGGTGCAGTGCCGATTTACGTCTCAGCGATACGGTCGCAGCAATCGAACGTACTGAAATACCAAATT
>JAUMAI010000662.1:0-7528 GCA_032116775.1 Pirellula sp.
CAAAAGGGAGATAGTGACTAGCAGCAGATGTTGACCTGTTGTTGAAATAAGACGCTCCGTAGCTCGCGAGAGCCAGGAAGAGGAATCTGTTCGTTCCCAGCTCACATTTAGTTTGAGCATCGTAGTGGCATAGTCACCAGCCACATCGATCTCACTCTCCTTCTTGAGTCGGACTCTGGCGTTTAGGAGTTTCATTTGTTCATTGGGAATTTGTTGATCAAGTTTATTAAGTTGTGAGATCAAATCTGGGAATCGGGTAGTTAGTTCTGAACGGTATAGCACGACGGCATAGTATTTTGGAAAGAACTGTAAGTCATCTTCCAGAACTTCAAAGTCATAAAACTCAATCTCTGCATCGGTTGAGTAAACATCGGTCACATCAAGGGATCCATGGCTGAGGCCACGGCAAGCCATGACATGGTCTAAGCCTCTGATGTTTCGGTGAGGTAATTGATAGGTTTTCTGAAGTCCAGGCCAGCCATCAACACGATCAAGAAATTCGTCGCTGAAGCCGAATCGAAGATCCGGATAGAGTTTCAGATCGCTGATACGCTTCAGGTTTTTCGCTTTCGCCAACGTGGCGGGTATAGCAATTGCGTAAGTATTGTTGAATCCAAGATGTGGTGTTGCCTGGATGCCTGATTTGGACAACTGTTGGTAAATATCATCTTCGCTGGCATCGGCAGGGAGTTTAAGGATCTCTTCCCTGAGTGTTCCTGTGTACTCAACATACATATCGATCTCGCCAGCCAGTAGAGCCTTCCAAAGAACCTGTGTCCCGCCGAGTTCCGCGCGATGTTCGGATGAAACTCCCGCTGAAGTCGCGATATGACCGAGTAGTTCCCCTAGAATGACCGATTCGGTAAATGCTTTGGAGCCGATTCGGACATCAGGTTCTTGGGCGTTGAGCGTTGTTCCGATGAACCAAATTGTTATCAGAGTCCTAGTAAGTATTCGATAAACATGATCAAGGCTAGGAATGTTCATGATGTCGATACCGTGATTTGAGGGAATCGCTGAGCCTGCAAGAATTTGGTTACATACGGACTGGCGGGGTTACTTGCCATTTCCGAAAGGCTACCTTGTTGAAGAATGGAGCCACCGTAAAGAAGACAAATTGAATCGCCAAAGAAATCGGCCTCACCTAGATCGTGGGTTACCATGACGACCGTTTTTTTAAGTGACCGAAAGATAACTCGTAGGTCTTCTTGTAGGTCATAGCGAACCATGGGATCGAGAGCTCCCATCGGTTCGTCTAGTAAAATAACGCTTGGGTCTAATATGAGCGCACGCATGATACCAACGCGTTGTCTTTGACCGCCTGAGATTTGTCCAGGGAAGCGATTGAGGATTTCCAAGGGTAGACGAGTCAAATCGGCGAGTTCGCAGATCCGTGCTTCCAGTCGCTGTTTGTCCCATTGGAGTTGTTTGGGCATGAGAGATAAATTGTCGCGGATGCTGAGGTGTGGAAAGAGGCCACCATCCTGGATGACATAGCCCATTTTGAGCCGTTGATTTGGCAATCGTTCTGGAGATAGTTCTGCGCCATCGAAACGAATGGTGCCGGTGTCAGGCTTCAAGAGCCCCACCAGTAAGCGAAGAAGCGTGCTTTTGCCGCAACCACTTGGACCGATTAAAACCGTAGCTGAGCCGGCAGGGATTCGCAGCGATGTGGGTTGTAGAACACAATTTGCACCGAAGGACTTAGAAACATTTTCGAGCTCAAACATTGGCGAGCACTCACAGGGGGCAGGCGTCAACGGATAGTGCTAACAGACAGTTGGTTCAGTATTTCTTGTACTTCATTTCGCCAGTTATCTGATAGTTGTTGCAGGATGGTATCATCGGATCGAGATTGCGGAACATGAAAAGGTGAGCCAAATGCGACGGTAACTCGTCTAGGGGCTCGTGGGGTAGGATAGGTGACATTCAAAAGATCTTCTTCAAGCTTATCAACGGTTTCCGCAATGCGCTCGACTGATGGATTCGCTACCAAGTAGTTACCAGGGTAGCTGTAGAGTTGAGTCGCAAAAAACATATCGTTTAAATCGCGCTGTAATACGCTTGATTCTTCGGCGGTGATGTCTGTCGCACGAGATGCCGTTATGATACGCCGACGAATTTCGGCAATGCGATCCGATGGAAGTCGACCAATCACTTTAACCCCATATTTCACTTCATGTGTTTGAAGGAGAAATGCTAATAGTGAATGAATTCGATCTGGTAGATCGCCTGATTGAACAGAGCCCAAAATTTCAAACTCTTTGAGGGCTAGGGCGGCTGTCGCAATACGCAGGATGCGATCCACCACAGGAAGATCTGGAGCTGGTGTCCATAACAAGCGACGTTCTAGCTTCTCGATAGTCGCTAATACAGATGGAGTGGGGTCTTCTAGATACTCCGCTCGAATGGCGACTGGGATTTGAACTATGGGACGTTGTGCCTTACGGGCTGCCGTTAAGGCAATTGCCGCTGCACCTTCTCGAAATGGGGTGACTTGTTCATTGGTGTGATAGATATCACCCTCAGGAAATATCACCAACGGTTGAGGATGATTTTGGAGTATGTCAACCGCGGTCTTGAAGGACTCTTTGTCGATACCTTCGCGATTGACGCTGAAGCAGCCATTCTTCTGCATCACCCATTGCTGCCAAGGTGTTGAAACTCCAAAGACCTGCCATGCGGTCATGATGTAAAACGGTACATCGATGGCATCAGATGCCCGTAGGAGGCAGTAAGAGTCGAAATGAAATGAATGGTTCGGCGTTAATAGCACGCCGGCGCCCGAATCAACAGTCCGAGCGAGCTGATCAAGATTTTGCAGTTCAACATGGACGATTTGGTTGCGGGCTAAGTCGCGGTCTCGCATGTAGCGAAAGAGCCGGCAAACGAAGGGAGATAGCTTTGGGGCCCAAAACTTTGGAGGGGTTTGGTAAGGTTGCGAGTTCATGGCATTTCGAAGTCGCAGGAGGATGAGACCGTCGGTGGTAAAGCAGAAGATACCCTCAATCGTGACTCTTAGCGCTAGTTTCAAGTAAAAGTTACTGAAAAGTCTACTTAAAAAGCGACCAAAGGTACTTAAGCGTACGAACGAGCAAATTAATCTGTTTGGCTAGGAGAAGATTGGCAGCGAGGCAAGTGCTGGTATCGACTTGCTTTTCATTATGGGATGACACAGCGATATTTTTTAGTAACTGGTAATGGATTCCGAAAGGTTTTCCCAACAGCTCATCTCGTTCGTAGTCTCCAGGATATTTTGTGTATTTCTAAGGCTGGCACAATACAGATCGCGACCAAAATGGCGAGGAGCCATCCTTGAAGGCTCAGTGGTTCGGTGCCAAGTATTTTCTGTAGAAATGGAACATACATAGCGAGCAGGTGTACCAAGAAGGCGACGATTGTTCCATAAAAGAGCAGTGGGCTACGTAGCGGAGAGAGAGCGAATGCTGACTTGGTCTCCGAACGACAGTTGCCGACATGAAAGTTCTCAAACAAAACCATGACCAAGAGTAGAAGATTGCGTGATTGTTCTACGCTCCATCCCCAACGCAAGGCGGTTGCAAACACTAAGAAGCCTCCCAGTCCTACTACAAGAACTGCAATCAGCAGTCTTTCGATCATCAAACGATTGAAGATCGATTCGCTTGGCGGGCGAGGATGATGCTTCAAGCTATCGCCTTCACCAGGTTCGAAGGCGAGGGCTACGCTTTGAATACCATCGGTCACCAGATTAAGCCAGAGTAGCTGGACTGGCAGAAGAGGAATAGGATGGCCAGTGATAACCGCTAATAGAACCATCAGCAATTCTGCTGCGCCTAATGAAACTAGTAGGTAGGTAACTTTACGTATGTTGTCATACGCAATGCGTCCCTCTTCGATACCTGCCACAATAGAGCGGAAATCATCGTCGCTAATGACGAGTTCTGCAGCTTCACGAGCGACATCTGTCCCAGATTTTCCCATGGCAATGCCAATATTTGCTGCATGTAGGGCAGGCGCATCATTAGCGCCATCGCCAGTGACAGCGACGAAATGACCTGCTGCGCGCGCCGCGTTCACAATATTAAGTTTTTGGCGAGGCGAGACACGTGCGAAAACTCGTACTTTCTTGACGATGTCTCGCATCTCCTCTGATGTCTTGCCCTCGATTTCATTAGCAGTGATAACTTGATCAAGCGAGGAAGCCAAGCCGAGGTCACGTGCAATCGCTAAAGCTGTAATTCGATGGTCACCTGTGATCATACGAACTTCAACACCAGCTGCTTGGCATTCAGCAATTGCGTCTGCAACGTAGGGGCGTAACGGATCGATTAGCCCGAAGAGTCCGAGTAAACGCAGATTGTTGGGGATTTGTGGTCTCTTATCAGCAGCTATCGCTATTTCACTATGGCTGGTAGCAACAGCAATGACGCGCAATCCTCGCTGCGCCATATCATTGGCCAATTGGTTAATGCTCAGTACTACATCGGAAGTCAACGTACTGCTGCACATGGCTAGCACGCGTTCGGGGGAACCTTTTACAAATACATTTATTCCTCTGGCCGACGCGTGGAAAGAAGCTGCGTACTGATTCTCTGATTCAAAGGGAATCTGTTGTACTTGCGGCTGTTTTCGGTGTAGTTCCTCGCGTGTTATACCAGCTTTGATGCCCGCGCTGAGCAAAGCGATATCAACCGCATCACCCCGCCATGTCCATTCGCTTTCCTCTTCTCTTAAATCGGCTTCATTACAGAGTATTCCACCGGTTAACGCAGCCTGTAAATCTGTTTCGGTAGCAGCGAGTAGCGGTTCGTGTTGATGCTCAACATGACCTCTTGGCGCGAATCCTTGACCGGTGAATTCGTAAAGTTTTCCATCAGTTGTGTAAAGCTCTCTCACGGTAAGTTCGTTGCAAGTGAGCGTGCCTGTTTTGTCGGTAGCGATCAGCGTGCAGCTTCCGAGTCCTTCAACCGCTGTGAGTCGTCTGACGATTACATTTCGTTTGGCCATTCGCGAAGTCGCAACGGCCAAGGCGATCGTCATGGCCACCGGAAGGCCTTCCGGAATGGCCGATACAGCTAGGGCGATTACCAGAAAGAACATATCCTTGAGAGAATAGTCCCACAGCAGCATGCCGATCGCACCTATCAAGATAGATGCGATCATCGTTCCTATTGCAATTTGGTTGGTAAATCGCTCCATGCGGGTGAGCAGCGGAGGCTTTCCTCCCGCCGAAGCCATTATATCGATGGCTAATTGACCAATATTGGTTGCGGTTCCCGTGGCGACAACAACACCCACTCCACGTCCTCGTGATACCATGGAACCTGCAAAGGCCATATTGTGTTGATCACCTAGCGGAATATCGACTTGAGCGATCACATCACAGGATTTGGTAACAGCGATCGATTCGCCAGTTAATAGCGATTCATCGATTTCTAGTCCATTGGTCGATATGAGTCTCAGATCGGCGGCAACTCGGTTTCCCGATTCCAGCCACACAATATCACCTGGGACGATGTCATCGGCGATGATATCGATTAATTTTCCAGCTCGCATAACCTGGGCATGCATGCGAAGAAGCTTTTTTAGGGCGTGGCTGCTCTTTTCCGCTTGCCCTTCTTGATAAGCACCGATGGTGGCATTGAGGCATAAAACAGCGGCGATGAAACCTGCGTCCTCAGCATCACCGATGAATAAAGATACAATAGCGGCAGCTACTAAAATATAAATCAAGGGACTGGCAAACTGCCGGATAACGATCAGCCACCAAGGTGATGGACCATGTTCAGGGAGTCTATTGGGCCCATATTCAGCGAGTCTTTGTAAGGCATCGCTCTGCGACAAGCCTGATTCCGTCGTTCTCAGTTGGCTTAATATTGAATCAACTGATTGGTTGTGAAAATGATTTACGGATTTCATCATTTGCCGCGAGCTTCTGCTGGAAGTGACGAAGCATGCAAGTCGGTAATCTTGGCATTAAGACCACTTCGATTGCGGGCTGGAGTTCAATCATCAGCTTTGACAATCATTGTAGCGTATACCAGCAAAACAGTATGTATCCTTAAGTCAGTGACCGATTCTGGGCAATGTTTCCTGAGGTTTGTTAGCGCCGCTAATGCAAAAGAGCCTCTGCGAATCGTGGTTCACGCACAGGCTCGCATAGCTAAAAGTGATAATATTGTTTTAATACTGGCTACAGGGGTTGATGGCTTAGGCTATTAATCCCTGAAGCACCTTACCCTCGTTGGTCGGTCCGATGAGTCGTTGATTGAGACCTTGATAGGCATAGTGGAATCGATAGGGGTCGAGTCCAAGGAGATGTAATAGCGTTGCCTGTAGATCGCGGATGCCAACCGGATTTTCTACCGGATAGTAACCAAACTCGTCGGTTTGACCGTACGATACGCCCCCTTTGATTCCTCCCCCAGCAAGCCACATGCTATAGGCATAAGGATGGTGATCGCGTCCGACGAAACCTTTCTTGAGTTCGTTGTTAACATTATTTTGCATCATGGGGGTACGGCCAAACTCGCCTCCCCACACGATCAAGGTGTCATTTAACATGCCTCTCTGTTCGAGATCGATCAATAAGCCACTAATCGCGCGGTCGATCTGCTGACATTTGATCGGCAGAGTCTCATCGATACTCTCGCCAGGTGATGATCCATGATGATCCCAACCCCAATCATACAATTGCACGAAACGAACACCATTTTCCAGCAATCGACGGGCGAGTAAGCAATTATTGGCAAAGGTTGGGTCGTCACCTTTGTAGAGAACACGCGGATCGTCGGCCGACTCCGCTGAGGAGACAAACCCTGGTTGGGCTCCATACAAGTCGAGAATATGTTTCGGTTCGCGGCTTAGGTCCATGGCTTCCGGTACCGCCATCTGCATACGGTACGCGAGTTCATACTGCGCAATTCGTGTCTGTGTTTCATCGTCGCCACTACGTTGATATTCGTTACGATTCATGTTGGCGACTGCATCGAGCATACGGCGTCTCAACGAGCGATCAATACCATTGGGATTGTTCAGATAGAGAACTGGCTCACCTGTGGTTCGGCATTGAACACCTTGATAAACACTAGGCAGGAATCCTGAACCCCAGAGCGATTTACCACCGTCAGGCGTTTTTCCACCCGACAGCAATACGACAAATCCAGGCAGGTTTTCGTTCTCGCTTCCCAGTCCATAAGTGGCCCAAGAGCCAAGTGATGGACCGCCGAGTCGCGGCGAGCCTGTATGAACGAAAAGCTGGGCGGGTGCATGATTGAATTGATCTGTGTTCACTGTTCGAATCACACTGATCTTGTCGATGACTTTTGCCAAATTAGGCAACAGTTCACTCATCAATTGTCCACTCTCTCCTTGCTGGCTGAATTTCGTCTGTGCCGCAAGTACTTTGGGAACACCTTTGATAAAGGCAAATCGCTTGCCTTCCAGAAACGAAGCTGGAGCATCTTGCATGTGCAGCTTCATCAGTTCCGGTTTGTAATCGAATAGTTCAAGTTGCGAAGGTGAACCAGCCATGTGCAGATAGATA
>JAUMAI010000663.1:0-3430 GCA_032116775.1 Pirellula sp.
GCGATTATGGGAGCTGTCACCATTTCAGCGGCGCTGTTGGGCGATTTGATTATTCTCCCGGCAATTTTATGGTTGACATATCGAAAGAAATTGGAATAGCTGATCAGAATAGCTGATCATTCGATAGACTCCAAGTTAATATACCCTTACCGATAGTCGCGAGGCTTGCAGGTCAGCGGGCGTTATGCCACATATTTCTGGGATCAAAAGTTCTTCCGTGAAATGAAAATACCCTGTGGATGTTGGATGAACATCTACAGGGTAATGTATAGAAAGTCATTTGGTTCAGTGTTTCGCAACACTTCACGGGTTCATCTTGCGTTAAATCGCAGACCCATCTTTCTCGCCGGTACGAATACGGACGACCGTATTGATATCCGTTACGAAGATTTTACCGTCACCGATTTGCCCCGTTTGCGCGGCGGATATTATCGCATTGACTACCGCCTCCCAATCCTCATCGTTGCAGACGATTTCGATTTTAACCTTCGGTACAAACTCGATGGCGTATTCGGAGCCACGATAGATTTCGGTGTGCCCTTTTTGGCGACCGAAGCCACGTACCTCGCTGACAGTCATCCCCACAATGCCTTTTTCTGTGAGGGCATTTTTGACATCTTCCAATTTGAAATGACGTATGATTGCTTCTACTTTTTTCATGTTGGTTATTTCCTTTAGTTTTCGTATCCAGCTTCACCATGTTCTGCCAAGTCCAAACCGATGCTTTCGACTTCCGTGGTTGGGCGAAGGCCGATGGTAGCTTTCACAATAAAGGTGATAACAACTGTGGCAACGATGGACATCACGATAGTGAGTCCCATGGCTTTGAGTTGCTCGAGCCACAAGGTGCCGTTCTCTAAAGCTGCTTTGAGACCGTTGTCGGTTGCATAGCTGCCGATGAGGTTGGCGTTAACTTCGGAAGTTGCCAGAAAACCGGTGATCAACGCACCGAGGGTACCGCCAACAGCGTGAACGCCAAAGGTGTCCAAAGCGTCGTCATACTTGAATGTGCGTTTAACTACAGTACAGAAAATGTAAGGGACAATACCGGCCAAGACGCCGATGATGAGAGCACCCTGGACATTGATAAAACCACACGCTGGAGTCACGACAACCAAACCAGCTACGGCACCGGAGCAGAAACCGAGAATGGATGGTTTACCGTTACGGATGTACTCAATCAATGGCCAAACAAAGCTTGCCACAGCGGCGGCTACGGTAGTGGTCATGAAGGCGTTCGCCGAGATGCCATCGGCAGCTAAAGCTGAGCCTGCATTGAACCCGTACCAACCTACCCAAAGCATACCTGTGCCAATTGAGCACAGAACCATGCTGTGTGGAGGCATCGGCGATTTGCCGAATCCCAAGCGTGGCCCAAGAATTAAGCAGAGCACTAATGCGCTCCAGCCTGAACTCATGTGAACGACGGTACCGCCGGCGAAATCGATCGATAGAATTTTTGCACCACCATTCCAAACACCATTCATCAAACCATCGACACCCCAAACCATATGGGCCAAGGGGAAATAAACAGCGAACATCCAGAGAGTGATGAAGAGCATCACCGCCGAATACTTCATGCGTTCAGCAATAGCACCCACGATCAACGCTGGAGTAATAATTGCGAACATGAGCTGATAGCAGGCGAAAACGCTTTCTGAGACCCAGTAGCAATAGTTGCCGTCTGGAGCTGCGCCGACACCATCCATCATCACATGTTTAAAGCTGCCCAGGTACGGTGAGCCACCTTCTCCGAAAACCATCGTGTAGCCGACAGTGACCCAGAGAATAGTAACCAAGCCAGCGCAACCGAAGCATTGAGCGACAACAGAGAGTACGTTCTTCTTTCGAACGAGTCCGCCGTAAAACAGCGAGAGGCCCGGTAAGGTCATGAAAAGCACCAGTGCGGCGCAAATCATCATGAATGCATTGTGGCCAGGGCCCGGTACAGCCAAGACACCCTTAGGATCACCGTTGTTCACGTAAGCTTCAATCGCTGCGAGGCGTTCTTCTAACGTAGGTGGTGCCGAAGTGGCCTCAGTAGGAGCTTCTCCCGCAGCAGATTCCGTTGGGGGTGGATTTTCGGGAGTTGCTGTTGCCTCAGCACTCGCCGGTGGTGTGGAATCCTGGGCAGAGACATACGAGCTGGAAAAAAAGCCTAAACAAAATACTGCGAGCAGAGACGCTCGCACCGTGGGCGCAATACAGCGCCGATACCACGAAGCCATGAGATACCGCCTTCCAGTCCCAATCAAATTAGGACTCGAATAAAATGAGAGAAATGTGAAACCGCAAACTTGGAGAGGATGCAGAAACACAACTCTGGAAAGCGTGCCAACTCCATCGATGTGCTACTGGTAGTATCTGTCAAAAAGAGAGGAATTTCTAGTAGGAAATTAAAATCTCTTGAACTCGGACAAATCTTTCGCTGAAGATAACGGCTAACTAAACCATTCCATAAGATGGGCTAATTGTTGTGTCTGCGGAAAGGTCTTTTCGCCTAGCTCTTTCAGCTTTGGTAGTAAGAGGGGTTTGGGTCAGGCATGTTCCGATTCTTTTCCCTTAGAAGGCTGTATGGGAAGAGCTAACAACAAGATCACCGACATGGCCGATAACGCTGAGAGTGCATACCGCCCAGTGTCGTAGGAATTGGTAGCCTGTTTTATTGAGCCCAGCAACATAGGTCCGACGAAGCCACCAAGGTTTCCGAAGGAGTTGATCAGGCCAATGCTGCCAGCTGCCGAGACGCTGGTGAGAAATAAGCTGGGGAGTGCCCAAAAGGCTGGCATGTAAGCCTTCATACCGGCAACGGCTAACATGAAACATAACAGGGGTAGCCAAAGGTTACCTTGCGTTCAGGGCGCGATTAAAAAAGCAAGTGAGCGCTTGCAGGTCGCTGTGAAGTAGCACGTGTCGAGTCGATTCTTGTCAAAGAAGATAAGGTACAGTTGTCCAAGAAATATTCACCTCTTACTTTCCTTCGATTCTTTCCGCAACTGAGGAGGTACGCATGCAGGACTTGGTCGGTTTTAGATGTTCTCGCCAACGGAATTGGCTTCCTCTTTTTGGGAGTTCCAAGAAAACCCCTCTTGAGCCAAGAACAGCAGAAAAGCCACCAGACCAGGCACGAAATAGTAAATGACTCGAAACAGCACCAAGCCACACGTTACCGATACGATGAGAGGTTCGGAAGCTGCCGCGTCACCATGCTTGACGCAATGTCACACGCTGGTGCAACAGATCGACAGCTTATGCTTCAGGCTAACTGGAAGGATTCCAGTATGCCACTGAAGTATACAAGAAACAGAAAGCAGATTCCGCTCGCCTTTCTCGGTGCATTGGCACGAGAAACTAGGCAGCGGGGACCCGGCCAAAGGATCGAAGGTGATCCTTTGCCACTGATCGACACACCCGAACCGAAACCTAACAA
>JAUMAI010000664.1:0-10676 GCA_032116775.1 Pirellula sp.
TGCCTTGCCACACACGTCACGGAATCTGATTCAGGAGAAAATAACTATCTCTCAAACCGCAGGTCAATAGAAACTCTAACTCTGAGTTCTCTTTTCGCTGGCGTTGCGATAATCGACCACGTTCCAGGCTAAGCCTAATGCTTGCATTAAACGAATTGTGCGGAACGTTAAATCAAACTCCCACCAGCGGTGACCATGGTTGGCCATCCGAGGATAAGCATGATGGTTGTTGTGCCAGCCTTCGCCGTAGGTGATCAGAGCTACCCACCAGTTGTTGCGGCTGTTATCGCGAATCTCATAGTTGCGATAACCCCACAAGTGGGATGCTGAGTTGACCAACCAAGTGGAATGGAGGACGAATACCATGCGAACGCAAGTTCCCCAGACTAACCAAGATAGCGCCAAACCCCAGCCATCGATGGCATAACCCAAAGCCATCAAGCCAGCAGCGAAAGCGATATTGAGTGGTAGGAAGGCAGCGTCGAGACGAAGTAACCATGGATCCTTGGCCAAATCGGGAACCCAATGTTTGAGGTGAGCTGGTTCATCACCGTTATCGGCGCGATAGGCCAACCAAAAAACGTGACTCCACCAAGAGCCATCGTTGGGTGTATGCGGGTCACCTTCTTGATCGCTTAAAGCGTGATGGAGCCGGTGATTGGAGACCCAACTGCTCGGAGATCCTTCGCCAGCAAGGCTGCCGAAAACGGCCAGAATGAAGCGAACTGGGCGATAGGTCGAAAAGCTTGTATGAGTTAACAAGCGATGGAAACCTAAGCAAATTCCCAAACCACCACAGATCCAGTGCAGGAACAGAACTAATCCCAGACCGCTCCAGGTAAAAGTCCATGGAGCAAATAAAGCTCCCACGTGCAGCATGCCAATCCAAATGATGGCTGCGGGAAAGAACAAATTGTGCTCGGTAACATATTTGCGACCGGCATAAGATTCGACAGATTTCGACGAAGCCGACTTGGCGCCGGCGCCACGAACCGAAGCGGCCGGTGATGTTTCGGCTAACGGAGGAGCCACCGGGGACTCGACGTGATGTTGGCGGGATCGTGACAGAGGGGAGGACATGCGAATTTCCTTGTACAACTTTCTTACTTCTTGGCGACAGTCGTACCTGACGCCTCTAATGTGATACGGAATTTCTCAGCCCCGACTGTCAGAGTGTCGTCTCTGCTCTGTAAAAGAAATGTAAAAGCCCGAAATAATGGACCGGCCCATACCCAAAAGTATGGTTTTTGGGATTATTTGGCTGCGGCAGAATTGCTAGCTGGTACCCCTTTTCCTACCCAATCGATAAAGTCGAGGGTGTGGATTATTTGGCCAGATTGAGTGTTCACAATCAGCACTTTGCCATCAGAACCCCCTGCTGCCACGACATTGCTGTCGGCCGAAAAACCGACCGCAAAGAGTCCACTCTGAGCCGATGGGATGGTGAAAAGTTCCTTGCCCTCATCAGGTGAATAGAGGCTCAGTTTGCCAGATTGATGGTTGCTGGAAACAGCGGCTAAGCGAGAACCATCGCGATTGTACTGAACGTCAAAGACTCGTCCTTCCATAGCGGGTAGGGCGCGGATCAAGTTGAAGTCGTCACCGATTTGACGCTGCTTTTCGCGAAAGATCTTGTAGATCTTAGGGACCGAGTCGGCACCACCGCAGGCTACTTCCTCACGGGTTGGATGACGATCGATAGCGATCAGTCCACCTTTCTGCGCACCTGGGGTGATGCTCGTCACATTGTCGACGAAGCGCTGTGTTTCAACATGCACTAACTTCATCGACCGATCGCGACTAACGCTCAGTAGGTGATCTCCCTTCAAGCTGAACACGGTGTCGAGGGCCCAGTCTTCGTGAGTCGCGCTAAAGACAACTTGTTTACCGGTTGCTGCTTCGAAGGCGCGTACGGAATTGTCCGCGCAGCCGACACTGATAAGTTTGTCATCTGGTGACCAGGCGACTCCGTAGAGGGTGTCGCTGCCGATATTCCAGCCTCGTTGTAACTCACCTGACTCTGGGTTCCATAGTTGCAACTCGCCCATCACACCTGGAATTCCACCAGCGACAGCGAGCAGTGACGAATCTTTCGAGAAAGCAACATCCTCGATGCGTTCACTGCGTCCAATCAATCGTCGCGAAAGTTTGTAGGTGGCGGTATCGATTAAAACGACTTCATGAAAACCGGAAACAGCTAGCCATTTGCCGTTGGGTGAAAACGCTAAAGCGGTGATGGCTGGAGACGATTGGTAAGGTGGAGGTTGATCAACCGTGTATACCTCGGTCGACTCGGTCCAGCCTTCTGTCGAAGCTCCTTCATTGATCCAGCGTCGGATCAGATCGATTTCGCTGGTCGAAAGAGGTGGCGCTCCCTTGGGCATTTCCGCTTTGCCATCGCGGGGAGTGATTTCTGCTACCAGATGGCTTTCATCCGCTTTGCTAGGGACAATGCTTGCCCCACTGTCGCCCCCTTTTTCCAACATGACCTGAGGGTTTGTCATGATCAAACCCCCTTCAGCTTTGGCGGGCTGATGACACCCCTGGCAATGTTGGCGAAAGATGGGTTCGATCTGTAAACGATAATTGACTTTAGTATCCGTTGTGCTCGCTGGTTCATCGCCGTAGCTCGAGCCACAAAGACTTCCAACCACGCCCAACCATACTACAGGCTTGCGCCAAGAACCGAAAAAGTTTCGAAATGGATATGGGTTGTTACTCATGGGTGCGGACATGGGTGGGCCTAAAACGAGAACTTTGTGATTAATTCGAACCCTTTCAGCCTATCCTGCCGCTTGGGAACAATCAACAACGGAGGGGGGAGGGAATGGCGTTTCGGAATTATTGCCGGATCTCAGTGCGGGCGCATTTAAGTAATGCCGATTTGGAGTAAAAAGGCGCCAATCACTAGGTCGAACCGCTGTAAGCCTCTGGCTCCCAAGGTGATCCGGATTTGTGCTGAGCCACGATTTTCACAGTGGTTTGCGAGAACCCATGCTCTTTCGCTTCCGCTTTCCTGCACGCGTTGCTTCCTCTCATTCGCTGCAGTTCCCAAATAGGTTTCGGTGAATCGTCTTATTGGTCGTCGGGGGTTTTCCTCGAAACAGTTGTTCCTCTGGAAAATACTGGAATCCATCAGGGAGAAGTTAGTGTAAGATTGAAGGGGTCAAGGCACGCAGTCCCAAGTGATTGAAGGTTTTGATAACAGCGGGGATATTCCTATGGCGAGCTTGGCAATTATTTCCGGTCGAACTCATCAGCAGTCGTAAGGCTCATTTCGTCTCACGAGACGTTGCAACGAATTAACGCAGGCACTCTGATTAAAATCTTAGTGACCTATCTTACTAAATCACCTCGACGAAAATATGAGTACTGAGAATCCATATCACCCGTCCAAGTTTTCGCACCGTTCCACGAAGGCTAGTCTTAATCCATCGACTCGCACCCTATGGATGGCTTATCTCTTTGCACCTGCGGTTGCTCCGTTTGCATTTGTCGCGATAGTCGTGCTCGCTGGGGTTCTCTCTCAAGTCTTGGGTAGTGATGTCAATGAAGCTGCTATGCTTATCCTGCCGGCGCTTGCACTGACAATCGGTCTTGTGAGTTGTTACTTGGTGGCAGGTCTTATTGGCATGCCGATCGCGTTTTATCTTCGTCGAGTTAACTCGCTGAATGGTTACTCCATTCATGGTGCGGCGTTCTGTTGGGCCGCGTTATTCACAAGCGTTTGCGCCATCTATATGGTCGGTGGAAGCTGGAATGAACTACCATTCGCACTTTGCTATGTTGGTGTGGGAGTGATTCCTCCGGTCTTGCTATCTGGTACCGCATTCTGGTTTTTGCTGCGGCTTTTCTCCAGAAGAGAAACCAACGCTGCTGCGTGACTAGTCGCTCCCAGGTGCGGATCTCAACAAGCTAATGTGGGCCGCGCTCATCTCCCTTTTCTAATAGCATCTTTAGCGTCCTTAGCTGCTAGGATGGAATCGACCATTATGTCCAGTGAGTATTGGTTCTAATGTCCTTAGGCTTTGATAAAGAGCGAAAAATCTCGGCGAGTTCATTCTGCAACAGGAGCCAGCGGTTGTTCTTTTAAGCAATTCGTTGACTAGGTTTGGGTGTTGAAAGCGCCCCGCAAAGTGATCAAGCCTTCAGACCACTGTTTAAAAAGTTCGATGCGGCGGGCAGGGTGAATGAAGGTTTGGATTTCGCAGCCAAAGCGTCCATCATCGCGCGCTAAGCCATAAAGCAATTGCGAACTGCTTGTCGCCGGGTGGGATGGTGGTGAAGCTGATGTTGATTCATCTTCCACATCGTCCATGACCTGGCAACGAGCTACCGCTTCAAATCGATAGACTTGTACCCAGCCTGGACGCTGGACAGCGATCAGTTTGACTTGTTTGAGTTCGGCCCCTCCACCCTGATAGCCTTGGTCGCTGAGGTGGCGGCGGATAGCGATATCGAGTTCGCGATCTCCAGTCCAATTCTTCCAGCGGTTGGTCAGTTCTTGCCAGAATTGCTTGAACCTGAAGCCAACTGGCTTACGGTGTCCAGAATCTGGATCGCGAGTGGAGGGGGTGGCGCTGTTCCGCGAACGTCGCTCGCTCATCTCGACTTCTCCACATGAATTTTCCATCTCGTCCAGACAGATCAATCTATTTCGATCAAAACCGGCTATTTCGATCAGAACCGGATTGGCTCGAGAAATATAACATCCAAAAGAAAAGCGGTGTCGTTCAGCGAGAACCACACCGCCTAAACGTAGATTACCGTTTTCGCCCAAGACAAATCTCTCGATCTGTCGCTGCTTTGAGCCTCGGGAGATAACTACTAGTTGCTTACGCGTTCGACATACTCGCCTGTACGCGTGTCGATTTTGATAACGTTGCCTTCTTTGATGAAGCCAGGCACGATGAACTCGGCTCCTGTTTCAACCTTTGCTGGCTTGGTAACGTTGGTCGCCGTATCGCCTTTCGCTCCCGGTTCGCACTCGATCACTTTCAGTTCGACGTGGTTAGGCGGAGACATTGCGATGGGTTGACCATTAAACAAAATCACGCTGCAGAGCATGTCGTCTTTGAGGTATTTCCAGGCGTCTTCTACTTTGGTCGATGGGATTTCGTACTGCTCGAACGTCGAGTTGTCCATGAAAACATAGTCATCACCTTGGCGGTAGAGATACTTGACGTCGATTTCTTCGACGTCCGCTGACTCTAACTCGTCCCCCCCTTTATAGGTCCGTTCTAGAACGGTTTCGCGAGTTAGGCTACGAAGTTTGCATTTGTACATCGCATTGCCCTTGCCGGGCTTAACGAAGTTCATTTCGATCATCAAATAAGGTTCGCCGTCGATCTGAACTTTCAATCCTTTGCGGAAATCACTGGTCTTGTACGTAGCCACGGTACTCTCTCGCTATACTCTCTAGGGACTATGGTTGGTAATACGAATGTGGAAATGGCGACCGACTCGATGAGTGAGATTGTAACGAGAGAACCCGATTGTGTCGAAGGCCATCTTCCCGAGGTTGTGGGTTGGCAGGAAGCAATGCGGCGCGCTTATCGGGATCGCGCCATCCTGCTTAAGGATTTGGGGCTAGCTGAGGCAGGTTTGTTAGGGGGGGATTCGTCCTTACCGAATGGGGATTTTCCCTTATTTGTACCGCGGGAATGGGCAGCGCGGATCCGGCCTGGCGACTTGGCTGACCCGCTGCTTAGACAGGTTTTGATTTCCCCCGAAGAATATCTGTCAGAGAGCGGATTCACAGACGATCCGGTAGGAGATTTAAAAAGCCAAACTACGGCAGGCTTGTTGCACAAATACTCCGGTCGAGCATTGCTGGTGACAACAGGGGCTTGCGGCGTTCATTGCCGTTACTGTTTTCGCCGCCATTTCCCGTATCACGAAGCACCCAAATCGATCTCGGGTTGGCAGGCTGCTTTTCAGGCTTTAGAGCAAGATGGTTCGATCGAAGAAATTTTATTGAGCGGAGGTGATCCGCTAACTCTCGTCGATCGAACCTTACAAAGCTTAGTGGAGCGATTAGCGGACATCCCGCATTTGAAGCGATTGCGCATTCATACCCGCATGCCGGTCGCAATTCCCCAGCGAGTCACCCATGAATTGTGCCAGATTCTGCAGCAGACAAGACTAGGCTTGTGGATCGTGGTCCACATCAATCACGCGCAAGAAATCGATCAAGCAACCGAGCAAGCCATTCGTAAATTGCGACAAACGGGGGCCGTTCTACTGAATCAAGCGGTGTTGTTGCGTGGAGTCAACGATAACATCACCTCGCTGGAGCAGCTTTCCAAGAGGCTAGTAGATCTGCAGATTATCCCCTACTATCTGCATCAATTGGATCGCGTTGCCGGAGCTGCCCACTTTGAGGTTTCGGTTGCGGAAGGATTAAATCTGATTCAGGAACTGCGTCGAAGAATGCCCGGCTATGCGGTTCCACGCTATGTTCAAGAAATTGCCGGAGAGCCCAGCAAGACGCCGTTAGACCAGTCTGTGGTACAACAGCTTTCCTTGAGTTGAATTGCTTGTCATACTGATGCGGTCCTCAAGAATCGGTGCCAAAAGGATCGGTAACAAAAGGATCGGTGACAAGAAGTGCCTCGTCGCATAACGCCTACCGCCAAGATCCATTGCATCCCACTTTATTCCCACCCTAGGTCAGGAGACAGCACGCATGTCAGTTATTGAATCGCCAACCGCTACACCAGAGCCCCGAGGAATTGGAAAGTATCGCAAATGGTGTTCTGCTGCGATGCTGTCAGCGATCTGCGGTTTAAATGCCACAGTTGTCGTGGCTGAAGATTGGCCGCAGTTTCGTGGGCCTGGACGCAACGCCATTTCGAGCGAGAGTGGTGTCTGGAAGAATATGACCGGCGACGGTCCTAAGCTTGCCTGGATGAGTGAGGGATTAGGAGGTGGATATGCGAGTGTGTCTGTTGTTGGAAATCGCGCTTTCACCACGGGCAATCAAGAGAGTGGCCAAGCCGTGGTGGCTGTCGATACTACCAACGGAAGTCGGCTGTGGGTTACACCTTTAACCGATAAAGTTCCGCAGCATGGCTACGAAGGCTCTCGTTGCACACCGACCGTCGATGGCGACCGGTTGTATGTTGTCGCTTCCAATGGACAGATCGCTTGTTTAAAAACTGAAACAGGTGAAGTGGTTTGGCGCAGAGCTTTCTCCGATTGGAATGGAAAAATGATGTCCGGTTGGGGCTTCAGTGAATCGCCACTGATCGATGGTGATTGGGTGCTCTGCACTCCAGGTGGAGATCAGGCGATGATTGTCGCCTTGAACAAGATGACCGGCGAAGAGGTGTGGCGTAGCGAAGTGCCCCCTGCTGGTGAAGAAAAAGATCGACAAGGTCGCAATCTACAAAACGGTGCAGGTTACGCATCGATCATCATCTCCAACGGTGGAGGCGTAAAGCAATATGTACAACTGGTAGGCCGAGGTGTCATTGGTGTCCGCGCATCAGATGGTAAGTTCCTGTGGAGATACAACGGCGTTGCCAACGCTGTGGCAAATATCCCAACTCCAATTGCCGACGGTGATTTTGTTTTCTGCTCGACCGCCTATGGCGTTGGTACCGCGCT
Source organism: Pirellula sp. (assembly GCA_032116775.1). Taxonomy (GTDB): domain Bacteria; phylum Planctomycetota; class Planctomycetia; order Pirellulales; family Pirellulaceae; genus JAFLCP01. The sequence goes on from JAUMAI010000664.1 coordinate 7,612, forward strand.
GTTGCACTTGAAGAAGTCCGGCAAAGATGAAGTCAGTATGGAAGAGGTGTACTTCAAAGAGGCCAAGAACATTCAGAATAAGCAAGGTGGCTCCGTCTTGGTTGATGGTTACATCTACTGTGGGCACGGAGATGGACAAGGAATGCCCATCTGTTTAGACCTCAAGACGGGTGAAAAAGCATGGGGGCCAATTCGAGGTGTTGGGCAAGGTGAGTCGAGTGTCATCTACGCAGATGGCCATGTGTTGTATCGCTTCCAAGATGGAACGATTGCCCTAATCGAAGCGAACCCTAAAGCTTATAACCTCAAGTTTACGTTCAAGCCTGAGTATCAGGAACGAGAGTCGTGGGCCTATCCGGTTATCGCCAATGGTAAACTCTATTTGCGAGAGCAAGGTAAGCTGATGTGCTATCAGTTGTAAGGCATTGATGTGCTGATGAAATAAAAAACGAGAGTTTGCCCAAGGCTCACTCTCGTTTTTTATTGGTATCGAATAGCCTGCTTGTGATCGGGTTTTATTCCGCACTGGGGCCTTAGGCAGGCAGATATTATTTTTGGATACTACGCACATACTTGTGACATTCGATGCACTTGAGCGTCACCTCAACATACGAGAGCGAGGCTGCGTCCAGGTTTTTATTTCGCCCCGCTTCAGCCAAGGCATTGGCTGCACGTCGAAATTCAACACTGCGATTGATGTAGTCGCTCGTTTGAAATACTTGCCACATCTCATCTTCCGAGAGCAGGCTGAGGTTTTGCGCATTCTTCGCGATCAGTTCGTAGTTCTCGGTAGTTAAGCCTTCCAGCAGTTTTTGCGAGTGATTTAGTTTGGCGCGCATGAAGGCCTTAAGATCACCGGACCCTTCTGGTTTTTGACCCCAAAGTGTTGAGGCAAGCCAAAAGGCTGCGATCAGTAGAATACAACCGATAAAGATGGCCCGTTTCATGGGGGCGACTCCTTGAATATTGTGGCCGTACCGCAAAGTCTGCTAGTGAAGATCCAACAAGTCTCGGTACGTAATCGGCAATCGACCTCAACGAAATCGATTTCCTCTCCTCAAGATGTCTTGCAATTCTCGCGCCAATTTAAATGCAGCTAAAGAGAGCACATCTTTTATGTATGCCGTGTGCGAATCGGCGCGGTGTGTGCGGGTGTACTGTGCCAAGTGAGGCCTTTCGCACAATGTGCTTCTTGTCTAGGGAAATGGCAGTGCTTCTCTTGCCGACGTGATATCAGTTCGGTGCGTTAGGGGCGCTGAGGCTAACTTCGCTCTGAGATGCAGAGCTCAGGGATTTGCAAAACAATTACCCTCGCCGTTACCTGTGATGCCTGTTGCTGATTAGCCACTGGAACGGTCGGTTAATTAACTTCGTTTGCCGAACTGTGTGAGGAGGTCGATTGTTTGTTTCGCCATGACTTGAATGTCTCCATCGCGATGGACTTTTTGCTGTGCTTCCACGCCCAATTGATGAGCTTCCTGGCGATGTTTGATGACCCAGTGAAGCTGCTTCGTGAGCGCTTCTATATCACCCGGCGGTACACACCAACCTCCTCCGAATCTCTGCAACATTTCTGGAAATGCACCATGCGATGAAACGAGTACTGGAGTGCCTGAGGCTAATGATTCGAGTACAAAGAGACCCTTAGGATCACGATAGGTAGTAGGTACACAGAGGACATCTAAAGATTGAAGAAAAGAGACTTTGTGCGAATGGTCGATCTCGCCATCATGTAGGACGTGATTTTCAAGTCCAGCGGCAGAGATCTTTTTCTGCTGTTCTTCCCAGTACGATTGTTGACTTGGTCCAAGCCAACCGGCGATACGCAATTTGATGTTACCGAGTTCGGTATCTTGATGCAGTCGGATAAAGGCATCTACGAGTTGGTGTAGTCCTTTCTCTGGAGCGAGTCTGGCGAGATAGCCGATGGTGGGCTCTGTCGGAAGTGGGCGTGTTTGCTGAATCGTAGACTGAAATGGCTTGGTATCGATTGCAAGGGGAGTGATGTGAATCTTCGAATCGGGAATCGCCAATTCGGCTGCCATGCGTGAAGCATAATCGTGGCTATGAATGATAAATCCATCAACATCTGCGACGAGTCTCCGCATGATGTCGAGCGTTTGCTGGCGGTAAGGCTCCGGTAAATAATCCAGGAAAATATCATCACCTTGCAACGTTACAGCCACCGGTACTTGGAGACGCCGCTTTAATTCCGGAATAAACCCGGCAATAAGCATGTTAGTTAGAACGATCGCATTGGGTTGAATATCATTGACTAACCAGTCGCAAAGACGGTCGACCTCTTTTCTCTGATTGCCCTCTTTACCGTGGAGCATAGAGACCGTGAGTGCACCGAGTTGCTTAGCGCTCGTTTCCATACCGCGCGAGGCGACCCAACGGATCAGCTTCGGAGAATTGAGAAACTGATCCAGCCACCGCGGTACAAATCGCAGCCACGGGGCAAGTTGTTGTAAGTAAATATTGACGCCGCCGAAGAAGACTCGATCGATGCTGACATCCTTTTCGTCCGTACGAATCGGGGTGTAGGTCGGAACCAGCAACGTATCGGTACCTTGAGCAATCATGGCTCGAGCTAGTGAGTTGTCGTGCATACAACTACCGCAGTACATTCCAGCCGCACCAGCGGTTAGATAGACTATTTTCACTCTGTGCTCCTTTGCTGACATGCCCAAACAATGACTTCTTTCACTGTTTATCGTTCATATCCCGCTTCCCGGCTTCATGGGTGTCGCGGCTCGACCCCAAGCAGATGGCGTACTAAAAAATCTTTACGTCGACGATGACCATAGGGTGTCTCCGCCGCGCCATGACCTACACCCGGCAAGATGAGGAGTTCGAAATCCTTGTCGGCTTTGACTAAAGCATTAACGACTTGCATGGTAGAAGCTGGATCAACGTTTTCGTCGAGTTCACCGACGATCAACATCAACTTACCAGTTAGCTGGTGAGCTAGAGAAACGTTCGATTGCTCCTCGTAATGGGGTCCTATTGGATATCCCATCCATAGTTCATTCCACCAGATCTTGTCCATTCTATTGTCGTGA
>JAUMAI010000664.1:10686-13857 GCA_032116775.1 Pirellula sp.
AACTTTGTAGAAATCGCCATGGGCCAGCAATCCTCTCAGGGTGCTTTGACCACCTGCGGAACCTCCGTAGAGTCCAACTCTTTGCAAGTCGAGATATGGATATTTAGCGGCGGCGGCTTGGATCCAAAGACGTCTGTCGGGGAAGCCGCTATCGCCTAAGTTTTTCCAGCAGACATCATGAAAAGCTTTGCTGCGGTTGGAAGTCCCCATACCGTCCATTTGAACAACTATGAACCCAAGTTCTGCCATTTCCATTTCACGTCGGAATGGAGTGAAATTTTTAGGAACGTGTGATCCATGTGGACCTGCGTAAATCGATTCTAAAATGGGATAGGATTTCGTTGAATCAAAAGTGGAAGGACGATAGATCACGCCATAAATATCGGTCTTGCCATCGCGACCTTTAGCAGCAAATCGCTCCGGACTTTGCCAGCCTGTTCCTTTCAATTGTTCAAGAGAAGCAGCTTCTAGGGCTTTGATGAGTTTGCCATCGGTCGCATTGCGTAATTCGCTGATCGGAGCCATGTCGACTCGCGAGTAGGTGTCGACAAAGAAGCGACGATCAGGTGAAAAGTCCGCATCATGTGTGCCGTCTCCAGCGGTCAGAAATACTAGATTCTGGCCATCAAAATCGATGCGACAGTAATGGATATAGTACGGGTCTTGTTCTGGATAGATTCCACTGGCTCGAAACCAAATCTGTTTTTTCTCAGGATCGACATACTCGACATCTTGTACCACCCATTCGCCATGGGTAATGGGATTGAGCACTTCCCCAGTTTTTAGATTGATCCGATAGAGGTGATTCCAGCCATTTCGCTCGGACATCCAGATGACTTCATCGCGGTCGTTGATGTAATACGAGTAAAGCTTATGAGCATAGTCGACAAAAGTTGGGCTGCTTTCGTCCACAACGATATTGGCTGCGCCAGTCTGGGCATCAATGGCGATGATGCGGACGACTTGATGGCCACGTTGGTTATAAAGAAAAGTGAATCTCTGTGAATCCTTTTCCCACCGGAAATCCTCAATAGACCATGGGGTAGGGAAATGAGTGTCGGCAACTGGGATGACAGCGACGGGTTCAATGGAAAACAAGCACGGCTTGCGAACCGCGATTTTATCGCCAGGCTTGTGATACTCGATAGTTCTCAGTTTAGGCTGAAGCTGATCTTTGGGTGAAGATTCGATGATGTGAATCGGGTGTGGTTCAGCAGCCGTTGTCTTGATGGCAATAAACTTTCGGCTGTCCGGTGACCAGAAAATCATCCCTTCATAGTGGTGCTCTGCTACACCATCTGTGGTAACAGGCTGCGTGCTACCATCGGCTAATTTGACCAATGTCAGGTTATGGTTTTCGGCGCGTATTTCCCATTGTCCGTCGGGAGAACGGTTTCCCGGCTGGCTGGTAGTATGTTCTCTATTTCTTCTCCAGCCTCGGCGTCGCTCTCTATTGTTAGAAGCAAGCGGTTCAATTTCAGTCAGTGATCCATCGCTGTCGTTCCAGCGAAAGCCCTTACCTCCGAAGTTGAATTGCCAGGTTGAATCTGCTTTTTCATACCGCAATTCTTCTAACCTAAGCTCATGCTCGGCGATATCGCGTGAAATCTTTTGGCCTAATGCAGCGGAGAGTTTGATTCTATCGAAGGCTGGTGTCACTTCTCCATTTTGTGTGTTAATCAGGAGGTAATCGAAGTGGCCGAGAGTTCGCTCGCATTGATACCAAAGCAGATCTGAGCCTTCGATCCAGTGGGTTCGTATGTCACGTGGAAAAACCTGATTGTTCACTTTTTCCCAGACTCGGTTCGAACGCTCGTAGTCTGCTGCCGAGCCTTGAGCTATGCAATTCTTAATGGAGCAGAGAAGAGTGATAGATAGTATAAAAAACTGAGGGAAAGAAGAATTGCGCATGATGGAAGTAACCGAGATGTAAATAATTCAGCGCCTCAAAAGTCGACGGCGTTGTGCTCTCATTGTACTTAATATGGCAATCGGTAGGAGGCTAACGAATTGTTTACCCCAAGGTTTTTCTGCTGTGTTGATCGACGATGGCGCCAGACCCATCACCTATGATATTGGGAGATAATAGGGGGTGGTGGACTTCAGAGTTGACAGAAGTTTTCCAGGTGCTAGGTCAGATTTAAAGTTCTAAAATGAAATATTCGTTGGGCTGATCAGATAAGTTAGGTGTTGCAAAATCTTCAGCAGGCTCCGTGCATGATACGTTCAGAAGCGAGCGAGGCTAAGGTCATGATTTGGGCTGCAGGATTGCATGCCGGGATGTGTCGAAAGACGGATGCGTCGGCGATGTACAGTGAGTTCAGGCCATGAACAGAAAAGTTGGTATCGACAACTGAATCGGCAGAGGAACCTACGCGACAAGTGCCGACAGGATGGTACACCGTCTGGACCCATGCACGAATGGCTCGTTCAAGTTGCTGTCGATTCTTTTTTTGCGTCCCTGGGAGTAATTCTCCGCTGGAATAATCCGCTAGTGGTTGGGTTGCTGCTAATTCTCTTGCTGCCTCTAGGCCGTCGAGGAGCGTGAGCATGTCGGCATCATCGGAAAGATAGTTGGGGTCAATAAGAGGAGGTTGTGCGGCATCGGCTGAGCTTAAAGTGATTGATCCAGTTGAGCGAGGTTGCAGAAGTGTCAGGCCCAGCGTGAAGGCGGGTGTAGGAGATTCACGCAGGGGGTATTCAAGGTAATGTGTTGGTGTGAAATGGATTTCTGTTTCAGGTCGTGCATCAGCCTGATTGAGGCTGAAGGCACCGACTTCCGCGAGATTGCTGGTGAGCGGACCAGTTCCAAACCACCGAAACTGCTGTTGCTGCGAAGCGGTAAAGTTCGCTGGTAAGCTTGGAGTGTTGGAGCCAAAGATAATAGGGAGCAGTAAATGATCTTGCAGGTGTTGACCCACAGCGGGGAGTTCGTGAACTACATCGAGGTCTAGGGCTCTAAGCGCCTTCGGGGCACCGATACCAGAGCGAAGCAATATGGCTGGCGTTTCAACAGCACCAGCCGCCAGGATGATCGCGCGATTTGCATAGATCGTACGGCAATGATTGCCATCGACCACTTCGACTCCTACAGCCTTTTGTTGTTCAAAAATAATTCGTCGCACTTTGAGGTTAGTTTCCACGTGCAGTTTTTTGGCTGTAGTGGGTATG
>JAUMAI010000665.1:0-2505 GCA_032116775.1 Pirellula sp.
TGTTCCCTCATAAATTTGGGTGATTTTGGCATCACGCATCATCCGTTCCAACGGAAAATCCTTGGTGTAGCCGTAGCCGCCGTGGAGCTGCACGCAATCCGTGGTCACTTCCATCGCCACGTCAGATGCAAATGCCTTGGCCATTGCCCCAAGTCGCGAAAGGTCCTTCGTGGGGTCTCCTGCATCGACTGTCGCACACGCTCGGTAGACCAGAGTGCGCGCAGCCTCAACTTTCATTGCCGCATCTGCCATCATCCACTGCAGACCTTGGCGCTCGGCTATCGGCTTACCGAAGGTCTGCCGCTGCTTCATGTACTCAAGCGTTAGATCAATCGCTCCTTGAGCAATTCCTACGGCTTGTGCACCAATAGTTGGACGACTCCTGTCCAATGTGTGCATCGCAATGTGGAAGCCTTCACCAACTGCACCGATGCGATTTTCATCCGGAACTTTCACGCCGTCCAATCGGATCACGCCAGTTGGTGACCCCTTGATGCCAAGCTTTTCTTCAAGCTTGTCAATCTGAACGCCCCAAGCGGCTTCTACGAGGAATGCCGTGATGCCATGATGGCGATCGTTCGAGGTACGGGCAAAAACTGTGTACAAATCGCTCGCACCTGCATTAGTAATCCAACTTTTAGAGCCTGAAATAATCCAGTCATTTCCATCACGTATTGCACGGGTCGTCAGCGATGCAACATCGCTACCGGCATCGGCTTCAGAAAGGGCGTAGCTCGCCTGAGATTCTCCGGCGGCTACTTTCGGAAGATACTTCTTCTTCAACTCTTCTGAGCCGAAGTTGATAACAGGCAGCATGCCGAGTTTCGAAATGAGGAACATCAAACTTGTGCTTGCACACACCCGCGCTAGCTCCTCAGCAACCATCGCCTGTGTCACTAACGACGCACCGGTACCACCATAAGCAGACGGAAAGCTGAGGGATGTGAGGTCCATGGTTTTTAGGAGCTCAAATGTTTCCCAACTAAAGACTTCGTTTTCGTCAGTGCTTTTGGCGAGAGGTGCAATTTTCTCTTCGCAGAATCTGCGGAGAACGCCTTGAAACTCGAGTTGGTCATCATCAAGCGAATAGCTGCGGTTGTTCACTTACACGGCTCCTTTGAGGGAATCTGGTTTGATCAATTGCTACTTCTGTTGATAACTATAAAACCCGCGGCCTGCCTTGCGACCAAGAAGCCCCGCATCCACCATTCTGGCCAGCAGTGGAGGCGGTGCAAAAAGTGGTTCTTTGAATTCGGAATACAAACTCTCGGCAACAGCCATTGCAGTGTCAAGTCCGATCAGATCTGCCAGGCGGAGCGGGCCCATGGGATGCGCGCAGCCCTCCATCATCCCGGTATCGATATCTTCGGCCGATGCATAACCCGACTCAAGCATTCGAATAGCTGACAAAATGTAAGGGACTAACAGCGAATTAACAATAAAGCCAGCACGATCTTTTGCTAGCACCACATGCTTGTTCAGATTTTGCTCAGTGAAAAGTCGTGCCCGCTGAACGGTGTCCTCCGAGGTCAAAAGCGACGGAATAACCTCGGCCAGCCGCAAAACAGGAACTGGGTTAAAAAAGTGAATTCCGACTACGTGTGATGGCCGCGATGTAACCATCCCAAGTTTCATAACCGGGATAGACGAGGTATTTGTAGCCAAAATAGTGTCGGGCCAGCGAATTATCTCGTCCAATTTCTTGAAAACAGCAACCTTGGCTGCCTCATTTTCGACTACTGCTTCAATGATGAGATCACACTCAGATAGATCCGAAATCACATGTGTGAATGACAGATGTTCATTGATGGTGTCGTACTCAGTCTGGCTAATTTTGTTTCCTGCTAGTGCTCGCGAGATCGACTTTTGAATTCGTTGTTGACCTCGTTCCACTGCTCCAGCATCAGCCTCACAAACAATTGTTGGTAGGCCAGACTTTGCAGAAATTTCCGCAATTCCAGAACCCATGAGACCGCAACCGACTACGCCGACCTTAGTAATTCCATGCTCGCTCACGGCATTTTCTCTTTCATTGAAGTTAAACGATATCGGAAATTCATTTAAAACTTGATAATTGCATCGACCCCTTGGTCAGCCTCAACTCGGAACGTGCCGATTGCGTAACTTACGCACGATGAAGCTGACTAGCAAAAGCACAATCACGACAATCACTGCCCACTGCAGAATCGCCACATAGGGCTCAACGTTCTCCCACTGGTTTCCCAGCGCTGCACCAGCGCCAATGAGTGCCGTGTTCCACACTGCACTGCCTAGAGCGGTATAGACAACGAACGACACGAGAGGCATGCGACGAAAACCGGCGGGTACCGACACCACCGAGCGAATCAATGGCACACACCGCCCCAGCAACACTGCTGCAATGGCGTGACGGTCGAACCACTGTTCAGCGCGCGCCAAGTCGGCAGGTTTCACCCCGAACCATTTGCCAAATCTGGTAATGAACGCGCTCAATCGGGCGGGCCCGATGACCGCCGCGACGTAATA